>JAAUUG010000125.1 GCA_012031195.1 Oscillatoriales cyanobacterium SM2_1_8 | reverse complement strand
CATGCCGCCCTTGGCCCCTCTTCCCGGGAAGAGGGGAAATTTGGAAAGCGCGGTCAATTGCGTCGCCGGAACCGATCCAGATTGCGGGAGTTGCCGTTGGGGGAAGTGGAGGTGAAAGGGGCTGGGCTCGCCGCCGCATTGAGGGTACCGCCATCCCGCACATCCAAAAATGGGCGAAGGTTGATGCCGGCGCTTCGGTTCCGGAAAACCTGTGGGGAATTGTTGGCGCGAAACGTATTCACGGCGATCGTGCCTTGGCCACTGTCGGCAATCAAAAGGTTCTCAAACACGCGATCGCGAATGACTACCGGGTCAGCCCCCACCGGCACCGTAAACACAATGCGGCAAAAAGGGCTGCGTTCGGTGGTGGCACACACCACGTTGTAGCCGTTTTCGACCCCGGTGCGCAATTCCGTCAGTCCATCCGGGCGATAGGCCTCCA
Source organism: Oscillatoriales cyanobacterium SM2_1_8 (assembly GCA_012031195.1). GTDB lineage: Bacteria > Cyanobacteriota > Cyanobacteriia > Pseudanabaenales > Pseudanabaenaceae > UBA8156. The sequence continues at coordinate 7,658 of JAAUUG010000125.1, read as the reverse complement.
ACCGCTGGGCAATTTCAAAGCAGCGCCGCTCCGGCGACCAGCCCCCCCCCATCTGACCGGGGGCCGCCCAAGGATAAAACCGGCCCGGCTGCCCCGGTGGCTGGTAAACCACTTCATACCGGCCGTTGTTGACTTGGCAAGAAAACCCCCCGCCCGCCGAGTTCGTTCCTGTCGTCCCAGTCACCGGGGGCAAATTGCTTGGTGACCCCGAATCCACCGGGATCGGCCCTCCCTGAGCCCATGCCGCCCCGCCGATCCATCCCAGCATCAACGCCATCCAACCGATCCGTGCCCACATTTTCTTCGTTCCTGACTGCATCGCCAAAACTTCGGACGGCCCGGGGGGGCGCGAAGTTCCAAGGGGCGGGCCAGCGCCGGCAATTGCTGCTATATTTTACGAAACACTGCGATCGCCCCGCTGGCCATCGCCCTCGTTTACCTATGGGTTTTTGGATGGGCTTCTGGAGAAAATGGTTTGCCGGTCGCGATGCACAAGCCGCCGAATTTGCCAAAAAGTTTCGCCCTGTACCGGCCGCCCTTGCTCCCGAGAACCAGCGCTTGTACCTGCATCGCGATCGCGACATTGACGTCGCCGAGTTGGAAGACCTCTGCGATGCCGTGGGCTGGGCCCGACGCCCCCCGCGCAAAGTGAAAATCGCCCTCCAAAACAGCTTTGTGGTGTTGTCGGTGTGGGAAGTCCGGGGCAACTACAAACGCATGGTGGGATTCGCCCGCGCCACTTCCGACGGAGCCTTCAACGCCACCCTGTGGGACGTGGCCATCCATCCCAAATTTCAGGGCAAAGGGTTGGGCACCTTCCTGATGAAAGAAACCATCCAAGAATTGCGCAAAGCCGAAATCAGCAACATCAGCCTGTTTGCCGATGGCCACGTCGTGGAGTTTTACCGCCGCTTGGGGTTTCTCGCCGATCCCGAGGGCATCAAAGGGATGTTTTGGTACCCTTCTCCCTAAAAATTTGTGATCTCTCCCCAAGAATGTTCCTAGAAATGCCGCGAATCGCCCCAATCCAGCTTCTGTTGTCATTTACAGTCATTTTAATTAAAATTGATACGGTTTTTTCTTGCCCAACGAAAGTCCAATAGAGCCATTGTGGGGCTTCGCCCCTGCGACCCGACTTGTTTTGTCTCGTCGCTATGCAAAACAGCTATAAGGACATCAAGAACATCGGCAAATCCTGACTCCCTCGGCCCGGTTCCTGAGGGCGAGCTGAGCGAACTTGAGAGTAGGCTGAGCGAAGTCGAAGCCTGCTGAAGGTACGAGAAAGTAAGGGGGCAACCCTGCCAGGAAGAAGGTCCCAAGTGTGATTTTCAACAGCGAAGCTTCGATGGGAATTGCATCCGAATCAGGCTTCCCCGGTTCGACACCCGCCACAGCGTGCTAACCAGGTTGCTTCAGCTTCACCTTGCCTCGGTTGAAGGATGTGGCAGGCCCAAAAAGCTTATAGTCAATTTAATTAAAGATGGCACGACCACGGTTGTTTTGATTGCCTTTACTCCCCTCTCCCTCCCTGGGCTACCGTGTCTACACAAGTTGATCGCCGACTCGTTTTCCAAAAACTTCGCTTTCCAGAACCTTGATTTCTCGTCCATGGTTCTCAACAAGCTAGAGTTATTGAGATTTTGTCCAATCTCAGAAATCAAGGCTAGGTAAGGGTTTCAGGACTTGTGTGCACACCGTAGCCCTCCCTGGGAGAGGGGCTGGGGGTGAGGGCAAGATTGTCGCAAACACATTTGAAAGAACTATAAGCCTTGTGGCGGAAGATTGGAGGGTTGCCGGAAGCTACCAAACGGGCAAGATCGGGCCGTGGTATCCTACCGGAAAAGGTTGTGTCTACACCGCATCGGAGCAAGTAAAAATGGCCACTTTCACCGTAACCAATACCAGCGACACCGGTCTCGGCTCTTTGCGGCAAGCGATTTTAGATGCCAATGCGGGAGCTGGGCTAGACACCATCGTATTCGCCATCGGTACTGGGGTGCAAACCATCAACTTAACTTCGCCGCTGCCGGCGATTACGGGAACGGTGACGATCAACGGGGCAACCCAACCGGGTTTTGCCGGCACTCCCCTCATTCAGCTCAACGGCACGGGCATCACGGTGGATGACCCTTTTGGTTTTAGAGATGGGCTGGTTTTGGATGCGGGTTCCCAAGGCAGCACGGTTTCCGCATTGATTTTGCAGGGATTTCGGAACAACGGCATTACGGTTCTCAACAGCGGCAGCAATACAATCTCAGGAAACTTTATCGGTACAAATGCCACCGGGACGGCGGTGGTGCGCAACGGACGGGCCACAGGAGGTCCCGAAGGACTGTTTGATTTTGGTTACGGGGTTTACATCGAAGGGGCATCCACCAACAACACCATCCAAAACAACGTCCTGTCGGGCAACGACATTGGCGTTTACATCAACAGCTTTACGGCTACCGGTACCCAAATTCTCAACAACCGCATCGGTACCAATGGGGCAGGAACGGCGGCGCTGGGGAACAACCGGGAAGGGATTCTTTCATTCTCTGACAACACCACGGTAACGGGTAATGTCCTATCCGGCAACGGTCTGGACAACATCCTGGGTCAAGCCGAAGGGGTGAACCTGGTGGGCAATTCCAACGTGGTACGGGGGAATTTTGTGGGTACTGATGCTGCCGGAAACACCAATTTGGGGAACAACGGACACGGGATTGGCTTGTTTGGCAGCGGCAACACGGTGGGGGGAACAACCGCTGCCGATCGCAACGTGGTAGCTGGGAACACCTTGGCAGGGATTTTGCTTTCGAGCACCAACGCCAGCGGCAACACCGTGTTGGGGAACTACATCGGTACCAATGCGGCAGGAACGGGGCGATCGCCAATTTGGTGGGGGTTCTCCTCGAGCAAGGAGCCAGCAACAACACCATCGGCGGGGCAACGGCAGGCTCACGCAACCTGATTTCCGGGAACGGAGCTTCGGGTGGGGTGCTGATCAGCGGCTTTAACACCACCAGCAACAATGTCTTTGGCAACTTTATCGGCACCACAGTTGCCGGTACGGCTGGGCTGGCCAACCAGGGGGGACGGGGTGGCGATCGCCAACAGCGCCAAAAACAACCAAGTTGGCGGCGAAGTTCTAGGGCAAGGCAACACCATTGCCTTTAATGGTGGCAATGGGGTGGGCATTGCGGGCAGCGATGCGATTGGCAACCGAATTGCCCAAAACTCCATTTTCAGCAACGGGACGCTGGGGATTGACTTGTTTGTGGGGCCGCTGCCGGGGGTAACCCCCAACGATTCGCTGGATGCGGATGCCCAAACGCCAGGGATGGGGATGGCGAACCGTCTACAAAACTTCCCGGTGTTGACCGGCATCACCGGAACGACGATCAACGGAACGTTCAACAGCTTGGCCAACACCACCTTCCGGTTGGAGTTTTTTGCCAGCGCGTTGGCCGATCCCACCGGTCATGGGGAAGGTCAAACCTTCTTGGTGGCCCAAAACGTGACCACCGATGCCAGCGGCAACGCCACGTTTGCGGTGCCTTTTACGCCGGTAGCGAGCCAGCCTTTTGTCGCAGCGACGGCAACCAATGTGGTGACAGGAGACACCTCGGAATTCTCGCAGATTCGGGCGGCGACAGGGGGTACCACTGGCGTGATTGTCCAAACGACGGTAGCCGGGAGCGTCATTCTGGGCAACAACAACAACAATGCGATTGTTGGTAGCAACTTGAACGATACGATCGCCGCGTTTGCCGGAGATGACACGGTCTTTGGTTTGGGGGGCAACGACTCGATCGACGGCGGCTTGGGCAACGATCTCCTGTACGGCGGCGATGGCAACGACACGCTGATCGGCGGGCCGGGGGCCGATATCCTCAACGGTGGCCCGGGTGCCGATACATTCCTGTACCAAAACCCGCTGCACGGTGCCGACACCATCGAAGACTTCAACGCCGGTGAGGGCGATCGCATTGCGGCGATCGCGGTTGGGTTTGGCGGCGGTTTGGTGGCAGGGGTGCTTCCTGGAACCCAGTTCACCAGTGGGGCCGGGGTTTCGACCGCCACCACGGCTACCCAGCGCTTTATCTACAACACCACTACGGGTCAACTGTTCTACGATGCGGACGGCAGCCTGGGCGCGAGTGCCCCGGCATTGTTGGCGACCCTGACGGGGGCACCCGCGTTGTCGGCAGCCAACATTGCAATTGTGTAGTGTGATTGTTTAGTTGGCTGTAGGATTTCTGAAGGCGATCTCCCAATTGGGGGGATCGCTTGTTTTTTGCTGCTTCTAGTCGCCCTCGGAGGGCAGGGTTTCCTGGAGGGCAGCCAAGGCGGCCCAACGGCGATCAAGCTCTGGGGTGTCCGGACGATCCCCTTGGAACGGAGGGGCATCGGGGGCAATTTTTTGGTAGGGAATGGCCAGACAAAACTGTTCGTAGAGCCATTGTCCTGGATCGAAGTATCCATCGCGGGGCAGGTTTTCCACCAATTCTTCGAGGGTGAGTTCCACCTCGTCGGCGTACTTTTCCGGGAGGCGATCCACCAACCACAGGGTTTCCGTGGTGTCTACTTCCAAACGATGGTTAAACTGCACCAAAGTGCGATCGCAGGTGAGGGTGACGACGGCTTTGGCTTGGGCCCGCACTTCCAAAAACGTCCCGCCGTGACGAACCGACATTTTGCCTTCGACCGGGGTCAGGGTTTCGAGGTCGGGCAGGTTTTCCCGAAAGGCCAAGTCCACGGTGCTCTGGGGAGCACGGGCAATCTGGGGAATGTAGAGGCGATCCATGGCACACCTAGCTGGGGGAAGAGACCGGCTGAATCACCAAAACGCGGTGGGGCTCCTTGCCGGTACTAAAGGTTTCAAGGTCGGCGGCTTCGCTCACCCAGAGATGCACCAGCCGCCGGTCGGCCGCCGATAGGTTTTCCAGGGAATAGGGTTCGCCGGTGCCACGAACTTGGGCGATCGCCTGCTGGGTCAGGGTCTGCAACTCGGCTTGGCGACGGGCCCGATAACCGTCCAACTCCACCCAAAAGGCCGGTGGGTTATCGGAAAATTGGGCGGCGAGCGTGGCATTCAAAAGGTGTTGAATGGCATCCAGGGTGGCTCCGTCCTCCCCCAACAGCGCCGCGACTTGCAACGGCGACAGGTCGGTGCCATCAATCTCCAGCCACGGATCCGGCGTTTGGGGCACAACCTTGACCGCCGCCCCCATGCCCATTCGCGCCAGCAGTCCCGTCAGCCAAGTTTGGGCCGCTTCCACCACCATGGCTAGTCCTTCTTCTTTTTTCCCGGTTCAAAGGGCAACGTTTCCGACGATCGCTTCCCTTTCTCCACTTTGTCGGCTTTCTTCTCGACCGTCACCGTCTTGATGGGAGCGGTAGCCGCCGTTTGCAGCGCCGGCGTGGCTTGCCAACCGTCTACAATTTTCTGGAGGTTTTCGGGCAGCGGTTCCTGAGCCACCAAGAAAGCTTGGGCAGTCTGAAAGACATTGGCGATCAACATGTACATCAGCACCCCGGCCGGCAGCGGGAAAAACAGAAACATCCCGGAAAAAATCACCGGCGTCAGCTTGTTGGTCAGCTCCTGTTGGTTGGCTTCGGGGCTGCTGTTGGGCGCTTTGGGGGCACTCCCCGAAATGTTTTGGTTCAGGTACAAACTCAGACCAAAACCGACAATCATCAAAGCAATGTCCCAGTTGATGCTGCCGTCGGGTTGGTGGCCCCCACCTTGCCCAGGGCTTGAACAAACAGAAAGCCTTTGTCGGCCGCCAAACCGGGCACCGTTCCCTTAACCACCACCTTGCCCGGGGCGATCGCCTGGAGGTTGCCGTCGGCGGTCAAGGACACCAGCTCGGCCCCTTCGGTGACTTCCCACCGGAGGTTGAGGGTAGATTCAGGATGATCCTGGGCCACCTCCGCCAGGGTTTTGCCGGCATTGGTTTGCAAGTCCAAGTGGGCACCGTCTCCCACCAGCAAATCGGTGCCGTTGTCCACGACCGCCCGCACCGGATAATGGACGCGATCCGCCAAGTACAGGTTTTGGGTGGGGCTCACAAAAGGTTGATGCTGAACCTGGGCCGCTTCGGCCGCGGGGTGCACCTGAAAGGTGAGGTTGTAATTGATGTCGGCAAACGGCGATCCCCGCAGGGTGGCAAACAGCGCAAACAAAATGGGCATTTGCAACAGGGCCGGCAAACACCCAGACAGGGGATTGCCAAACTCTTTGTACAGCTTGGAAACCTCTTCCCGCAGTTTGGCCGGGTCATCCTTGTACTTGGCTTGAATTTCCCGCTGCCGTTGTTGCATGATGGGGTTGGCAATTTTCATGCGGCGCATCCCCCGCAATTGATTGGCGCTCACCGGAAACAACAACAGCCGCACCAAAAGCGTGAGGGCGACAATGCCCAGACCGTAGCTCGGTACCAAGCTGTACACCCAGTCCAGAAAGGGCAGCATAATGTTGCCGGAGAGGAATCCAATCCCGAAATCCATGGTTTCGACGCTACGAAATATTTCTTATTACCATACTACAGGGTGGAGGACGGGGCCGCCGGGTTGCTCCCTTCGGGTATGCTTTGGATTCTGAAGGGGGGAACATCGCGGTTGCGTTTGGGAAAAGGGGAGCATATGGCTTGGTTGGATCGGCGGGGTCGCCTGTGGGGAAAAGTGAGCGTGTTGGATGTGGGGGCGATCGCGGTGTTGGTTATGGCGGCGATCGCCTTCTTTTGGCTGCCGACCAAGGGAGGGGCCTCGGTGGCCCAATTGGCGAGCGCAAACCAGCAGCCCGTCGAGTTTGAGATCATGGTGCGGGGGTTGACGGTGCTGCGGCCGAATTCTTTGCTGAAGGTGGGCGATCGCCCCAACCTGATGGTGCGCAACCAGCCCCGGGGTCAGGTGGAGGTGAAGGCGGTCACGGTGTTGGTGCCGCGCATTCCGGTACCAACTTTGGATGGCAAGGTGACGGTGGTGCCCGATCCACGGTTGGCGGAGTTGTACGTGCGGGATTTTGCGGTAACCCTGACGGCGACGGCGACGGTGACCAACGATGGGTTGGTGGTGGGGGGAGACAAGCTCAAAATCGGGACGCCGGTGGATTTGGAAGGCCCCCGCTACGTCATGCGCGGCAGCGTGATGGATGTGCGGTTTTAGGGAGCGTTTTTGCCTATAATGCTGGCCAGAAGAGCAGGAGAAAGCCATGACGGTGGCACCGCCAAGCGAACGCTGGTTGCGTGAATGGGCCGCCGAGGCGGCTTGGTCTTGGGGCGAACGGTATGCCCACACCGTGACCGACCTCACCTGGCGTGACCCCATGCTGTCGGGGCGGGTGGGAACCAGTGTGGTGCGTCGGGTGGAAGTGTCTTTTGCCGAGGGTTGTCCCGCTACGGCCACCCTCGACGGTCAACCGACGGCGCCAACTCGTCAAAAATATGTCTTGGCGATGCTGATCCATTGGGCCCGCCACCCGGAAGCCCTGACGGTGCGCCCCCCCTTGGCGGATTGGATCGCCACGCTCTCGCTGCCCCAAGCCCAACAACTGCTCCAGGATTTGTCCGACCAATTTTCCGGCGGTGGCGATCGCCCTGGAACACGCCCTCGAACCAACGGCGGGGATGCCCACCGAAGACCGCCGCGCCTTCCCCCCATCCGTTGTGGTT
>JAAUUG010000124.1 GCA_012031195.1 Oscillatoriales cyanobacterium SM2_1_8 | reverse complement strand
AGCTATATTCGGGTAGGTTCGGGCATCAAAGGAAAGGGGGTTTGGGGGCTGCGCCCCCAGCTAGTTGTCACCCCTGCACCCCGTCCCAACCAAGTTATTTACAGCTATACCTTTGAGAAATCACGAAGAAACCAGGATGGAAGCGTTCGATCCCAAATTTTGCCTCACCGAGCGGGATGTCGAAAGCAAATTGTTGGTGCATTACCTGTTGCCCCAACTCGGTTATGGGGTAGATTCTTGGTACGAAGAAGTAGCCTTGGGGAGCATCCGCCTGGATTTTTTGGTTTTGGCCACCAACCTGCTCGCAGGACGGTTGGGCCCCCCGGCCGCCGTGGTGATGGAAGCCAAACGTCCCCAAGCCAATCTGGATGCCCATGTCAATAAACTCAAGCGTTACCTCACGTCTTTGGGCATTCGCTACGGATTGCTCACCAATGCTTGGGAAATTCGGGTCTATGAAACCCAGTCCCCCCAGGCGATCGCCGAAGTGTTTCGCTGTGGGGGGCAACACCTGCACGAACACCTCCCCCAGTTGCGCCAACTCATCGGCAAATCCTCCCCCAGCCTCAGGTTACCGATCCCTGTTTCGCCTTCACCCCGGAGAATCCCCATGAAAACCATTGCGGTGTATCACAACAAAGGCGGTGTGGGCAAAACCACCACCGTCACCAATTTGGGAGCGGCGCTGGCCCTCCAGGGCTACCGCGTGCTGTTGATCGACTTGGATAGCCAAGCCAACACCACCTTCGCCGCCGGTTTGATGAAATTCGCGGACGAAGACGACGACAACCTCGCCAACAACAACGTGTACCACGCGATCGCCGAGAAACACCAATTTCAAATTTCCGATGTGGCCCGCCGTGGTTCCTACTGCGCTGCCCCGGTGGACGTGGTGCCCGCCCACATCAATTTGATTCAGCAAGAGCGCATCTTGCAAGACAAGAGCTTCGCCAAAACCCGGTTGTTGGAGAAATTGAACAAGGCCAAAGAGCAATACGATTTTGTGATTGTGGACTGTCCCCCCTCGCTGAACCTGTACGCCCAGGTTGCCCTGGTATCCACGGATTACCTCATCATTCCTTCTGACCTCAAACCCTTTGCCAACGAAGGGCTGCGCAATGTCAAGAATTTTGTCGAAGAGATAGACGAGTTTCGCCAAGTGATTCAGCGCCCTCCCATTGCGGTGTTGGGGGTTTTGCCCTCGAAAATCATGACCAATCCCAAATTTGTGGAAAATACCTTGCCCCGAGTTGAAGAAAAAGTGCGTACCAAATACGGTTTTCCCTTGCTCACGTCGCGCATTTTCGATCGCGTAGACTTGGGCAAGTGCCTCAACGTCGAAACCAACGATGGCGAAGTGCCCGTCCCCGATCCCCAGTCCATCTTTGATTTCGCCCCCGATTCCCAAGCCGCCAAGGAATTTAGCGCTTTGGCCGCAGAAATTTTGCAAAAGTAGGGGTCATGCCATGACGTTGATCACCACCTTGCTGGAAATCGATGCCATCGAGTACGCCATCCCGCCGGGTTTTGGCGTCGATTCCGCCAAAATCGACCAACTGGCCCAAGCCTTTTTGGCCGCCAAGGGTTCGATCAATCCGATTTTGGTGCGGGAAATCACGCCCATTCAATTTGCCCTGATCGAAGGCTACACCGAGATGTTGGCGGCGGTGCGGGCCAGCGAGATCGATCGCAATTTTGCCGAAATTCGGGCCATTGTCGTGCCGCCAGAGGCTTTGCCCAGTGTGCAAGCGCAAGTGGAATTGCTGCGGCGGGATTTGCTCCAGGACAGGGCGGCGGTGGCCGTCGAGGGGATGCAACTGGATGCCGTTTTGAAGGCGATCACCCAGCTCGATCGGGCCCAACAGCAGCGTTTTCACCAACTGGATGCGGTGGTGCAGGCGATCGCCCAATTGGAAAAAAAATTGGAAAAAACCAAGCCGAGCCTGTCCAGGTTGGGGCGGAGTCACCACCTTCAGCCCAGTCTCCCGACGCTTTCTTGGCCGACTGCAATCGCCTTGGCGTGCCCGAACTGTTGCGAAAACTGGCCCGCAAAACCGTACCCTCCAAAACCGAGGAAAAGCTGGCACAGGCGATCGTGTCGCAGCGGGCCAATGGTGCTTTCCAAAATTTGCGGGATTTGGTGGATCGTGTGTCCGGGATTGGCTCCAAGACCCTGGCCGACATTCTGGACCGGTGGTCGTGATGTTGCGGCGCCGGTTCACCCCCACAGGCGATCGCAGATCCGCCCCCGCCCGAGCACGCCGACAATAAAGGACTTGCGATCGCGAATTTCCAAAATGCCTTGGAGCAACATGCAACCGATGCGAGAGGTTGGGCTTGCGATCGTAGATGTGCGGTGTGGGCACCCAATCGGCGGTATCCACCCAAAATTTTCGGCGATCTCGTTGCAGGTCGCCCCCATCGTCTCCTCGCCGTGATTGACACTCTTTTCCAGGGGTGCGAAGCTTCCTTCTCAGCCCGTGCTCCAGATTCCTAGAAGCCAAGGCGTTGTACAGTCCCTTTAGCAAATTGTATTTGTTTCACTTACCTAGTTCTTGGTTGATATTAGACAAAATTGATGTTGGTAGTACTATGGCAAATTTGCTCCATTTTACTGGGATCTTCTTATTTTTTTTGTCTATTGTCCTTATTTTTTTCAATGGCACATGGGCACTCTGGACATTTATACTGTTTTGTGTTGTCCAAGCAGCTTGGTCTAATACTCCAGAAGCTAAGGCAGAAGCTAAGGCGATTCGTGAGAAGCAAGAAGCCGAGGCTAAACGTCTCGCTGCCGAGGCTAAAAGTCTCGCTGAAGAATTAGAGAGAAATTTTCAACATTTGTCCAAAGACCCTACTAATACTAAAGCATTAGATAATGCTTTAGTATTATATGTTGTAGATGTGCTTGAGGGTCTCAATGATGTGCTTGAGGGTCTCAATAAAGAAGAGCTTAAGCATCTAATCAGCAGCATCATCTTACCGCTATTAAAGATCAAACCATTAGATGAGCGTGTACGTGCTGCGGTATTTTCGTTTGCTCAAAGGTCTTTGTACACTCAAAGATCTTTGTACACTCAAGGTTTATCCAAATCTTTTTATGATGCTGCTCTCGATATTCTTCAGCAGCATCCAGATCAGATGTCCCTTAAACAGTATGCTTTAGAAGTTGGTCGTTGGCATTACTCCATAGCTAGGCCAGGTGACAAGGTCACAATATACGCTGAAGAATTAGAGAGAAGTTTTCAACATTTGTCCAAAGACCCTACTAATACTAAAGCATTAGATTATGTTCTAGATGTGCTTGAGGGTCTCAATGATGTGCTTGAGGGTCTCAATGAAGAAAAGCTTAAGCATCTAATCAGCAGCATCATCTTACCGCTATTAAAGATCAAACCATTAGATGAGCGTGTACGTGCTGCGGTATTTTCGTGTGCTCAAAGATCTACTTTTCAGCAACTTGATTTGTACACTCAAGTTTCATCCAAATCTTTTTATGATGCTGATCTTGATATTCTTCAGCAGCACCCAGAGCAGATATCCCTTAAACAATATGCTTTAGAAGTTGGTCGTTGGCATTACTCCGTAGCTAGACCAGGTGGCAAGGTCACAATATACGATGAACAATCTATACAAAATGACATCCTTGTTAGATCAAGATAGTATTCTAAAAACGAATATTAACTTAGAGCCTTTGGTTTATATTGAAAATCTAAAGGAGTGATCTGTGAAAGCGTGTGCTACGTCTTCGCCAAAGAGACTATAACTGTACAAGTTAAAGTAGAAAGGCACAGTTGAAACGAGGTCAAGTCCATGGCAGTTCGAAAGCCCCGCTATAGTAAAGAAGAATTTGCTCGGCGTGGTGATGAGATTTATGAATCTCACGTGCGCCAGCAAGTCGAGGAAGGCAACCATGGCAAGATTGTGGCTATCGACATCGAAACTGGAGATTTTGAGGTCGATCAAAGCGAGATTGCTGCCTGCGATCGCATTGAAGCCCGTCATTCTGATGCTCAAGTCTGGATTGTTCGGATTGGTTCTCGCCACGTTCGTCGATTTGGCGGACGCACCCGGAGAACTGCATGATCGCTGGTTTCGTTAATGTCGAGTTTGAACCGATTATTCCGTTATCACTTCGTCGTGCTGATGGCAAAGTTTTTACGCAAGATGCGATCGTATAGTCATTTTAATTAAAACCGACACGGTTTTTTCTTGCCCAACGAACGTCTAACAGAACCAATACGGGGGCTTCGCCCCTACGACCCGACTTGTTTTGTCTCGTCGCTATGCAAAACAGCTATAGATACAGGATTCAATGGTTGGCTTTCTTTGCCTCCTGATTTGATCACTGAGTTGAACTTGAAATGGAAACGGCGAGGACGGGCAATCCTCGGAGACGGCAGTGAGTGCGTTTTCAACGTTTATGAAGCGGTTCTTGTCTGGGACGATGCGTTACTCACCATTCCAGTAGATGAAGCTGACGCAGAACCGCTAGTTGGTATGTCGTTAATGGAGGGCTACCAGTTAACTATGCAAGTTTTTGAAGACGGTCAGGTCGAACTTCGCAAAATCACGGTCTAACAATCCCGTTGCACACCGACTGCATCAAGTCTCTTCGCTGAGTTCGAGAAGTTACCAGCAGCAGGTGAACAGGTTCGTTATGTTGCCAGTGCTAGGGTCGTGCGTGGGTACGGTTGTCGATGGGGATTAGTGGGCGATCGCCCCAAGCGGTATTGGTGAACCTGACGCCCCAAAACTTAGAAGAAAATGTGGCTTTCCGGCTGAATGTCGATTTCCAACGGTACCGCTTGCGGCTCGGCCCCGATGGCAAAGGCGATCGCCGCCGCCGCCGTTTCCGGTCGCAACATTTTGCTGCGATCGACCTTGAGGGCTACATTGTCCCAGAAGGGTGTATCGACGCCGCCGAAATAAAACAGGGTGCTGCGGATGCCGTAGCGCCGCACTTCTTCGGCCAAACACTTGGTGGCGCCGACCGCCCCAAACTTGGCAGCGCTGTAGGCCGCGGCCATGGGCATGGTGTGCTTGCCCAAAATGCCGATTACTTGGCACAAATGCCCCGATTTCTGCTCTTTCATCGCTTCGGCCGCCGCCTGAGATACAAAAAAGTTGCCCTTGAGGTTCACCGCCAACATTCGATCGAGATCCGCCGGTTCAATTTTGTTCGCCTGCTTCATGACCCACGCCCCCGCCGCGTTGACCAACACATCCACACGACCGTAGTGCTGCACCGTCGCCGCCACCAGACCCTGGGCTTGTTCCGGATCGGTGATGTCGCCAAGGGCGATCGCCCCCCCAACCGCTGCGGCCAGTTCGGACAAACGGGCCCGATCGCGTCCCCCCAACATGAGACGGTACCCCTGGGCCGCCAACAACTTGGCCGTGGCGCTGCCAATCCCGCCGCTCGCCCCCACCACCAACACCACCCGCTCCGTCATGGCTTTACAAACCTTTACAATTTTGGTTTCTATGGTACCCCATTCACGCGAAGGAGGGGGGCTCTTTGGTAGGATGGGCCCAGTTGTTTGGCGAGCGGGAACCCATGGCCATCGAGAAGTTGAGTGCAGAGGCGGTGCAGCAGGCATTGACGACTTTGCCCGGCTGGACGTTGCAGGGGGGCAAATTGCACCGGGAGTGTACGTTTCCGGATTTTGTGGCGGCCTTTGGGTTTTTGACCCAGGTGGCGATCGCCTCGGAGAAGATGGATCACCACGCCGAGATTTTCAATGTGTACAACCGGGTGCACTTGGACTTGACCACCCACGATGCGGGGGGACTCAGCGCCCGGGACATTGATTTGGCGCAAAAAATCAACACCTTCTTGGGTGCCTAATTTTAGGGAAGGCTGGGCGATCGTGGTCGATAAAACGGTTTACCGAGAATTTGGGGGGGAGCCCGCCGAGCCAGAACCGGCCGCCGAAAGCCTGTCGAGGGCTGCGCATCCGGTACGGGTGGGGCGATCGCGCAAGGGGCGGGGGGGCAAAACCGTCACCGTGGTCAGCGGTTTTTTGGGGCCGGCTCCCCAAGTCAAAGCCGAGTTGACGGCACTGTTGAAAACCCTGAAAACCAAACTGGGGACGGGGGGCACGGTGGCGGACAACACCCTCGAAATTCAGGGCGATCGCCAAGAGGATGTGGTGAAACTGCTGACGGAATTGGGGTATCGGGCCAAGGCCAGTGGTTAGAGGTAGCCCTGGGCCCGGGCTTCCCGCAGGACCATACGACACTGGAGGCAATGGATTTCGGCCACCAGCGCTTCGTAGGCGGCGGTGGGGTGGGTGCGAATTGAGGTGGGTAGGGGCCAATCCGGTGCGATCTCCGCCACCCATCCGTACAGTTTTTGATTGGAAAAAGAACTGTTGACCCACCAACCGGCGGGGTTGAGGGGCATCATCCGGGCGATCGCCGTGGTCGGAATTTGCAATTCCCGTTCCAAAATCGCTAGGGCGGCTGCGGCCGGTGGGCGATCGGCCCGTCCCCCTGGCAAATCCAGGGTACTTTGACCAATGCCGGGGCGGTAGGTCGGGGGCGGCAGCAAAATGGATTGGTGGTATCGGGGCAACACAATCACCGAATCCGCTTTTTCGATGCGCCAGTATTCGTAGACGGTGCCTTGATCGTCCTGGAGGTGCTCACCGATGAGGGTCAGCCACTTGGTTTGGAAGTGAACCAGGCGATCGCGGAGGTTCATCGGGGTAAGGCCAAATCGGCTACGCTGGAGGCGGAAGCGACCCGCCTTGCATGGATATTTTACCGGAAAGCCAAAGGGCGATCGAGCTGCCGGATTTCGCTCCCTACGGCTACCTTTTGTTGCGGGAACTGGGGCGCAATCCCGCTGGGGGGCGGGTGGTTTACCTGGCCCAAGCCCTCCACGGCGATCCCGCCAACCCATCGGTGGTGCTCAAGCATTTTCAATTTCTCAAGCAAACCCGGTGGGAGGGATTTCGACAGATTGAGCGGGAAGTGGCCGCACTCCAGCGGTTGCATCATCGGGGCATTCCCTTGTATTTGGGCACCTTCGAGACCGCCGATGGCTTTTGTTTGGTACAAGAGTATTTGCCGGCGCTGCCCTTGTCCCAAGTGCAGGGGCTATCGTTGGCCCAAGTCGAAGACATTGCCCGGCAGGTCTTGGACATTTTGATTTATTTGCAGGGGCAACAGCCGCCGATGGTTCATCGGGACATCAAGCCCGAAAATTTGCTGTGGGACGAGAACGAAAACGTTTACCTGATTGACTTTGGCTTTGCGCGGTCGGGATTGATGGAAGCCAGCGCCAGCAGCATGGCCGCGGGCACCTTTGGGTTTATGGCCCCCGAACAACTGCGCAACCGGGAGTTGACCTTGGCCACCGACTTGTACGGGTTGGGAGCCACCCTGATTTGCCTGTTGGCGGATTTGCCCTCCACTTCCCTGGATACCCTGATCGATGAGGACAACTGGATTCGGTTCCGATCGCTGCTGCCGAACTTGCCCTACCGCTGGTTTACCTGGTTGGAGGGGATGGTGGCCCCCAAATTGCAACATCGGTTTGCCAGCGCCCAAGAAGCCAAACGGGCTTTGACGGGGGGGACCCTGGTGCGCCGACCCAAGGTCAAGTTGCCTTCGGAATTGACGTTGACGGCGGAAGCCCCCGGCGCGGTGTGCATCGGCACCCTCAACGTGACCAATACGGTCGCCGACAGCATTTTGACGGGCAAATGGTCGGTGGTGCCCCATCCCAGCGATCCGGCGGGGCCACCCGATCGCCATCCTTGGATTGCTTTGGCACCGGCGGAATTTTCGGGATTTTTCTGGACGGTGCGCGTGGCGGTGGATACCGGCGCCCTGCGGTTGGGAGAGGTGTACCAGCGGTATTTGTTGCTGACCACCAACGCCGAACCGGCGGCCTACCGGGTGTTGTTGACGGTGACGACAGCCCCGCTGCCGGCCCTGGCCGTTCAAAACCTGGCCCTGGTCCCGTGGCTGGGCTTGGCGATCGCCGGAATTGGTTTTGGCGCGAGCTGCGGCATCCTTGGCGTTGAGGTGCTCTTCTATTTGGTGGTGGCTGGGGTCGGGGCCCTTAGCGGTGGGGCGCTGGGGGTATTGGCTGGGCAGTGTGCGTGGGAA
>JAAUUG010000123.1 GCA_012031195.1 Oscillatoriales cyanobacterium SM2_1_8 | reverse complement strand
GGGGCCGCGGGTACGCCGTTGGCCCTGGCAGCGCCGGATCGCCTGCTTTTTTGGGGTGCTGGCTGGCCCTGTGGCCTCCCCGTACGCGGCGCCGTTGTACCGTATGGTTGGGGGAGGCGATCGCCGTTCCTTTGACCGTGCTGTTGTACCTCCTGTTTGTGGGTTGGCTGTGGGGGTGGGGACGGTGGGTGTGGCAAGCGCCGGCCCCGTTCGCGTTTTACGGTTTGGTGGGGCCGGGGGCAACTTGCCGGGAAGCCCTGGCGGGGCTGGTTTTGGGCTGGTTAAGCTTGGGGCTCTTGTTTGGCCTGCAGGTGGTTTTGGGCTGGCGGGCGATCGCGCCGGCGGTAGATTGGCTGGGGGCGATCGGCCCGGGGGCGGCGGTGGGCTTGGGGGTCGGTTTCGCCGAAGAGTTGTTGTTTCGGGGTTGGTTGTTGACGGAGCTGGATCGGTCGTGGCCCCTCCGTCGCGCCCTGTGGGTTCACGCGGTGGTGTTTGCCGGGCTCCACTTTGTCAAACCCCTGGCGGAAATTTGGGCGACGTTGCCCCAATTTGGCGGTTTGGTGTTGTTGGGGGTGGTTTTGGCGAGCTGGCGATACCGGCAAGGCGGACGGTTGGGGGGGGCGATCGGGTTTCATGGGGGGTTGGTGTGGGCCTATTATTTGCCGGGTACCACCCAAGGGCTGCCGGCCACCGGAGCGGTGCCGACGTGGGTGACGGGCCTGCAAGACAATCCTTTGGCGGGGGGGTTGGGGTTGGTTTTTTGACGGCGATCGCCTTGGGGCTGCGGTGGTTGCCCCGCACGCGATGGCTATAATTGGCTGTAGCCTGGCTTTTTGCGCACCGCCATGATTGTTCCCAGCCTCGATCTTACGGCGTTGGCCCAGGCCCAATTGAGTTTGCTGGCCGAAACGTTGGGGGTGGTCTCGGGTGCGGTCTACCTGGCGGATTCTTTGGGCGATCGCCCCCAGTTTACCCAGTTGGCGGCCTACCCCGATGGCGAGGGGGGGGTACGGTTGCTGCCCCCCGGGGAAGGGCTGGGCAGCCTCACCAAAGCGGGACGGGCGGCGGTACCGTTGCTTTACGATCGCGAGTTGGTGGGTTTGTTGGTGGCTGGCCGCGAAGATCGGGACTGGACGGACGGCGAACGCCAACAATTGCAATACGCAGCCGAAACCTTGGCTTTGGCCTGTGCCCTGGATCGGCGCTGCCAATGGCTGGAGGCAACCCAAGCGGCGACCCTCCGGCGGGAGCAAGAATTTTTGGCCACCCTGTTTCATCAATTGCGAAATCCCCTGACGGCCATCCGCACCTTTGCCCAACTGCTGCGGCGACGGCTGCTGCCGGAAGACCCCAACGCGCCCTTGGTGACGGGCATTTTGCAGGAGACCAAGCACCTGCAAGAGTTGTTGCTGGAAGGGGAACAACCCCGGTTGCTGCCGCCGGCGGAACCCCGATCGTTGCTGCCCGCAGCGTTGGCGTGCGAGCCGGTGGAGCGATCGCCCTGCTTGGCCCCCATCCTCGAACACAACCCGGGCCCGGCCCAAAGCCTGGATTTGACCTTGGCGGTGCAGGGACTGGATGCCCCCCCTGTGGCTCCAGGCCAACCCCCGAGCCCTGCGAGAGGTTTTGGAAAATTTGATGGACAATGCTTGCAAATACACCCCGGCCGGCGGGACGGTCTTGCTGCACCTGAGCCACACCGCCACCCAAGCCCAAATTGCCGTGACCGATACCGGGGTGGGCATCCCCCCCGAAGATTTGCCCCGTTTGTTTGAGCGGCGGTTTCGCGGCCGGCAAGCCCAAACCGCCATTCCCGGCAGCGGCCTGGGGTTGGCGATCGCCCGGGATTGGGTGCAGCAAATGGGGGGTACCCTCACCGTCGCCAGCACCGTCGGCGAAGGCAGTCGGTTTACCGTGGTGTTGCCGCTGGCACCCCTCGGGCCTTGCTGATTTCCCCCCAACCCCTTCTCCCCAGTAGGGCGAAGGGAAACCCAAGACGTTTTGGCTCCCTCTCCCCGGTTCTTATAGTCATTTCAGATGTGTTTGCGACAGTCTCGCCCTCACCCCCAGCCCCTCTCCCAGGAAGGGAGAGGGGAGTAAAGGCAATCAAAACAATCGCGGTCGTGCCACTTTTAATTAAATTGACTATAAGCAAGGGTGGGCTGAGCGCAGTCGAAGCCCACCCTTGCAGGCAGAGGGAAAACCAAGACCAAGAGGGGGACTACAGTCGAACCCACCTCCCTACAGCCAATCGCGGTTTTGGATGGCCGCCTGGATTTTTTCCAGGGCGATCGCGATCGGCACCGTCCCCAAATCGCCGTTTTTGCGGGTGCGTAGGCTTAGGCTCGCGCTTTCCACCTCTTTGGCCCCCACCACCGCCATCACCGGGATTTTTTCCAGCTCGGCTTTGCGGATTTGCTTCTGCATGCGATCGCCGCTGCGATCTACTTCGGCCCGCAACCCAGCCGCCTTCATTTGTTTGGCCACGTCTTCCACAAAATCCCGCTGGCCATCCGTCACCGGAATCAGGCGCACTTGGGCCGGGGCTAACCACAAGGGGAAGTCGCCGGCATAGTTTTCAATCAAAATGCCGAAGAACCGCTCGATCGAACCAAACAACGCCCGGTGGATCATGATCGGCCGAATCCGGGAACTGTCTTCGCTCACATAGTGCAAATCGAACCGTTCCGGCAAATTGAAATCCAGTTGAATCGTGGAGCACTGCCAACGTCGCCCGATCGCATCCTCGATTTTGATGTCGATTTTGGGCCCGTAGAAGGCGCCGCCCCCTTCATCCACTTTGTAGGCCCAACCTTTGCGATCGAGGGCTTGCCGGAGGGCGTCGGTGGCTTTTTCCCAAATGGCATCCGACCCCACATACTTTTCTGGCCGCGTGGACAAATTCACTTCATAATCGGCGAACCCAAAGGTGGTTAGCACCGTTTCCGCCAAATTCAACACCCCGAAAATTTCTGCCGCAATTTGGTCTTCGGTGCAAAAGATGTGGGCGTCGTCCTGGGTAAAACCGCGCACCCGCATCAACCCGTGCAGCGTGCCCGATCGCTCGTAGCGGTAGACCGTCCCCAGTTCCGCCCACCGCATCGGCAATTCGCGGTAGGAGTGCAGCCCGTCTTTGAACATCAACACATGAAACGGGCAGTTCATGGGTTTGAGCTGGTATTGCTGCTCCTCGATTTCCATGGTGTCGAACATGCTTTCCCGATAGAAATCGTTGTGGCCAGAAATTTTCCAAAGATCGAGGTTGGCGACGTGGGGGGTGCTCACCAGCTCATAGCCAGCCGCCACGTGCATATCCTTCCAATAATCTTCGATCAGGCGCCGCATGGTGCCCCCCCGGGGATGCCAAAACACCAGGCCCCCCCCCGCCTCTTCTTGAATGCTGAACAACTGCAACTCTTTGCCCAATTTGCGGTGATCCCGCCGCTTGGCTTCCTCGATTTGCTGTTGATGGGCCTGCAACTGCTCCGGGGTCTCCCAAGCGGTGCCGTAGATGCGTTGCAACATGGCGTTTTTTTCATCGCCGCGCCAATAGGCCCCGGCCACACTTTCCAGAGCAAAAGCCTCGGGATGAATTTCCCCGGTGGTGGCCAGGTGGGGCCCCGCGCACAAGTCCCACCAAAAGGGTTTGTCGCCGGTGGGATCGCCGAGGGTGTACCGGGTGATGATTTCGCCCTCCGGGATCGCCGCCAAAATTTCCAGTTTGTAGGGTTCGTTGAGCTTTTCGATTTCCGCCCGGATCGCTTCCCGCGTAAATTCTTGCCGCACCACCGGCAGTTTTGCCTTGATGAGGCGCCGCATTTCCTTCTCGATTTTTTTCAAGTCTTGCGGCGTAAATGGCTCGGCCCGATCAAAGTCGTAGTAAAACCCCGTGTCCGTGGCCGGGCCGATGGTCACCTTCGCGTCCTTGAACAGGGACTGCACCGCCATCGCCATGACGTGGGAAGTCGTATGGCGGATCCGGTGGAGGCGATCGGGGTCGGCTTGGCGGAGAATGTCGCCCGGTTTCACGGCAACGTCCATGGTTGGCTCAGGGTATCAGCCGTTCTATTCTATAGAATCCACCGCCGGGCGCGACCGCTCCAAGGCGCCCGAAACCAAGACCGAGCCGCCGGCAACCCCAAGGCCCCCACCGCCGAAAGCACCGTAATGGGATCGGCAAAGGGCAGGTTCGGGAAAAAGTATGGCAGGGCCGAAACCACCGTGACCGTAATCAGGGGGGGCAGCGCCACCACGGCACTCACCCGGGAGGCCTCCCAGTGTTCGAGGGCCGCAGCGAAGGCGCCGTAGGCCACCAAGGTGTTGAGGGCACAAAAGATCAGCATCCCCCAGCGATCGCCGAGAGTTGGGCCAGGGCCGCGGGCCGGGCAAAGGGCCAAAACAAAACGCTGCAACTGCCGTAAACCACCCACATCACGGCCGGCGAGGGCAAATATCGCAACAACTGCTTTTGGGCGATGCCATAGGCGGCCCAGGTCACCGCCCCCACCACCAAAAACAGGTTGCCCCACAAATAACGGGAACTGTCGGCGGTCAACGCCGTTAGCTGTTCGTGGAAAAACAAGCTCATGCCAAAAACGAGGACGGCTACCCCCAGCCATTGCCAGGGGCTATAGCGCTCCCGAAAAATCCACAACCCCGCCAACCCCAACAACGCCGGGGCCAATTGAATCAATACTTGGGCGTTGCTCGGCGAGGTCTGCTGCAACCCCAACAAAAACAAAATGTAGTTGATGGCCAAGCCGCCGATCGCCACCGCCCACAGCGGCCACGGGGGCTGGGTCAAATTTTGCCAGCGGGGCCAGCGCCCCGCCAACCACAATCCCTGCAACCCAAAGGAAACCGTAAACCGAAACCACGTCACCGTGTAGGGGTCCAATTCCGTTAACACCACCTTGAGGGCGATCGCCAGCACCCCCCACAGCAGCGCCACCAACAACGACAACCCCAAACCCAACCGCCACCGCCCGGAACATCGGTGCCAATTCCCGTGCCTTGGATGGTTCATGCAAGTTTACGTTTTGTTACAAATCTATCCTAGCTTGGGCCAGGGCGGTCAACAGCCGGTCTTGTTCGGAGAGGGGGCGCACACCAATCCGCAGGTGGCGATCGCCCAAGCCCACGCAGGCGCTGCATTCCTGCACAAAAATGCGATGCCGACGCAGCAGCACTTCTTGCCAAATCGAGGCTGGCTGAGTGCACCGCACCAACACAAAATTGGCGGCGCTGGCGTAGGGTTCCAAACCGTCAATTTTGGCCAGACCTTCCCGCAGGCGATCGCGGGCCGGGGGCAACCACAACCGGGTGGCCGCTTGAAATTCGCGATCGCCCAGGCAGGCCAAAGCGGATTGCTCGGCGACGGTATTGACGTTCCAGGGATCGCGCATGGCTTGCCAGCGCTGCCCGCGCTCCGCCGACACCACGGCAAACCCGACCCGCAACCCCGGAATCCCATAGAACGGCGTCAACGATCGCACCACCACCAGGTTGGGAAATTGCGCCACTTCCTTCAGCAAACTGGCGGGCGGCACGCAAAAATCCATCAGGACTCGTCCACCAACAACATGGTGCAATGGGGCATGGCCAAAATCTGCCGCCAAAATTCCGGCTGGTAAAGTTGCCCCGTTGGGTTGTGGGGATTGCTGGCCCACAGGGCAAACGGGCGATCGCCCACTGCCTCGATCGCCTTGCCCAGTACCGTTTCCTCTTCTGACCACAACGCCGGCACATACACCGGCGATCGTCCCACCCTTTGCAAAGCGCGGGTCAACCCCGGCCCATGGGGCGCCAAAGTGATTACCTGTTCCGCCCCCAAGGCAACCGTTTCTTGGGCCGCCAACTCCAACAACTCGGCCGAACCGTTGCCCGGTACCACCCCCACCGCACTGACCCCCACCGCCTCGGCGAAGGCCTGCCGCAGCACCCCATACTCGGGATCGGGGTAGCGCTGCACCCCCTGCAACAACCGCCATGCTTCGGCGGGACGCCACAACCGTCGCAGGGCCGGCGGTATCCCCAACGGGTTGATGTTGATGGCACAATCCAAAATCTCTTCGGGCAGACACCCCGCCAACCGCGCGGCCTGCACCACGCTCCCCTCAAAGGGCAACTTGTGCATCCAAGACCCTGGTTCCCCATCGGGTGCCGAAAGGGCGGTTTCACCGGTCGAAGCCCCTGTTGCCTGCGCTGAAGCCTCTCCGAACCGAAGCACCCGGTCTAGCAAGCAACAATACCCATAAACAGTTCTCAAATTATGCCACTGCCCAGGGGGGCCCAAAGCCTTGGAGGTGATTTTTAACACAAAATACCAAACCCAAGGGAAAACCTATCCCCTTGGGACTTGGGGAACTTCCGCCCCGGAGGTGTTTTTTCGAGTACGTGTACCTAGGCGGGCTCCATCCGGAATAAACAAGACAAAAATCTAAAGCAAAGTGGATGCCAAAATGCACCCTTGCCCCGGCGACTATTCTTCGTCTTCTTCGGCGTCCGCACCGCCAACCCTCTCCCGAAAAGACTTTCCGGCGGAAAATGCCGGCACCACCGTCTCAGGAATGTCCATCTTGGCCCTGTTTTGGGGTTGCGCCCTTCCCGCGCCTTGCGTACCCGCGACTCGAAGGAACCAAACCCCACCAAGGTTACCTTCTGCCCCTCGGCCACCGCATCCACAATCGCTTCCAGGGTCGCGCTCAGCACCGATTCGGCCGTACGCTTGGGTACCCCGGCTTTCTCCACAATCGCATCTACCAGTTCGCCTTTGTTCATGGTTCTGATGTATTTTCCTGAAAATTCTTGACGATTTTTGCTTGGTTGAAGCAACAACGCCGATCCCATGGCCCAAGATTGGCAGCCTGATGCGCCCGCTTGGCTATCCTTGAGGGCTACAACCCATGGCTACAAACCATTGCCGTGACAGTGGACTGTTGTGCCAATGGACTATCTGCATGGATCGGTTAGAAAACCTTCCCCAAATCGCAAACCTTTCCACAGACTCCCTGGATTTTCTCTTGAACTTCCCTTGAACCTTTCTGGCGCTTCTGCATAAACTTTCTGAAACCAGCGTTCTCCAAAAGCCCGAAGATTAAGCCCAAAAGTTGTTGGGCCCAAAGAAAATCTGGAGTTTGTGCTCAGAAAGTTCATGTTAGCAAAGGTCATCTTAGAAAACATTTTGCAGGATACCTGGTCATCGGAGACACCTTAGAATCCTGGTTTAGATTCTATTTTTAGGTCTCTGCAGAAGTCCTCTGCCAAGGGGTTGACGCTATTGCTTTGACCAAAATACCCGATCTTTCAGGATTTGGGAAAGGTTTCTCGAAATTTTCGCCCTAAATCCATACTTTTAGGGATTCAATTCCGCTTTTAACGCAATTCCGCCAAAAAACTCGATGCCTTACCATGGGCCCTGCCGCGTTTTAGTCTGGATAAACTTGGACTGATAAACTTGGATCGGCAACTTGGGGGGAGACTTTGGTTTAACCTTGGGAATTGAATCTGGGGAGAGGGAATCCCTAGGCGTTGCCAGGGATTAGATAGTGCTAGAAGTTATCCCGCAGTTTTTAGAAAAGGCTGGATGGGGACCCTGAATTGGGAGGGGCGGGAGTCAGAGCGAGGGGAGGGGGATTGGGTAGGGGGGGGATTGGAGGATAAGACAGAGGGCAAGCAGGGGCCTGCAAGGCTTACGGGGCAAGGGTTTTTCAGGTATTTGCTTCCAATATGCCACAGTTTCCGGGAAATGCAAGGGGGGAGTCCCGGTGCCGTAAGATGGGGCACGAGGTGCAGAAAACAACAACCATGGCACGGACAAGCAGGGCGATCGCGACGATACGGGCACAGGAAATTTTGGATTCGCGGGGACGGCCCACCATCGAGGCGGTGGCTACCCTCGAAAGCGGGGCCAGCGGACTGGCTCAGGTGCCCAGCGGCGCTTCCACCGGCTCCTTTGAGGCAATAGAATTGCGGGACGGCGACAAGCAGCGCTACGACGGCAAAGGGGTATTGCAGGCCGTGCAGCACGTGGAAGACGGTGTTGGCCCCGGCCTTGCAGGGAATGGATGCCCTCGCCCAAGGGGAGTGCGATCGCGGATGTTGGATTTGGACGGCACCCCCAACAAATCCA
>JAAUUG010000122.1 GCA_012031195.1 Oscillatoriales cyanobacterium SM2_1_8 | reverse complement strand
CAACCGATATAGAACAAAAATACCATCGTTGAAGGCCACTTAAACCGGATGCCATTCAACGATGTGAGTTCGACTTCTCCAGAAAGAAAAGGGGGAAAAGGAAACTCCTCAACCGGGCAGCACCCTCAGATCCAGGCGATCGCCCTTCCCCCGCAACAAACTACCAGAGCGCGGGCACCGGTCGCTGGGGCGGAGCCGGAACCATTGGGGCTACCGGCGCAGGTTCCACCACCGGGGGGGAAATCGTTACCGGCGTCGTCGGCTGCACTTCCACCACCGTCAAACAGTGGGGGTGCTTGGCCTGGGGAATTTCCAAATCCGATACCCGGTAATAGCTGGCAAAACAAGACAGCGTGGTGTGGTAAGGACTGGTCAAATCGTGGGTACGAATGGTCGGCGAACTCAGGGTCTGCAAATCCATGAACTCGCGCCGCACCGCCCGCAAAGAATTGAGTTGGCGCTCGATGGTCTTGTCAAAAAACTCCGTTTGAATCCATGGATCCAACAAACTCGGATCGGACGAAAAATCCAGCACTTTGCGCACCACTTGATCATAGGTCGGCGGCACATCCTTCGGAAAAGCATCGTGATCGGTAAGGTGTGGATCGGCCCAAGCACTGCCGGCGCTCCCCACCACCGCAGCGATCGCGGCGATCGCCGCCACATATTTGCCTGTTCTTGCCCGCAAACGATCGCCTTTCATCCTTTCTTTCTCCTCTTCACGATTGCTTGATTCTGGTGCTTGATTCTGGGCCCAAAACATAAACCATCCCTGAACAACCCCACCTTAGCGAAACCTTGGCGAAACCTTGAGTCCACCTTGGCTTCACGTTTGCGATTCGCCATCAGATGTTTCCAACAGCTTTTGGCAACAGTGTTTTGGCAACAGCTTTGGATCCGGTCTTTGGATCCAGTGCTTCCAAACCGCCTTCTGTTTGTTGGGATGGCTATCCCCAGCCTGCAAACCTTAGTTTGCGTCTAAAGTTTGTACCTAAATATCCAAAAACATCCAAAAGGATTAAAATTTTTGGGTGTTGCCCAATTTGATTGCCGTCCAACTTAGAGTTTATGCTGACGGGCTAGCTTTTCAGATGGGCCTTTTAGCAAATGGTCTTTCCCGCAAACGAGCCTTTCAGCAAGCGGATAAACTTGACAGGGGCCAGTTTGGGAGGGGCCAGTGCGTTGTTGCGAATTTCAAACCACAGTTTGAGCGTAAAGCTTGCCATCCGGGGATGACTTTATCAGAACGACCGAAGCCCTTAAATGCACAAAAAGGCGGAGCTTTTTGCCGAAAAGGGGCCATGCTGGGTACAATCAAACCGTTTGCGAGGGGGTAGCCCATGACGGCTCGGGCCGAGTTGTTTGCGTTGTTTCGCCAGTGGGCGTGGCAAGAAGGGGATTTTGTGTTGTCGTCGGGGCGACGCAGCACCTACTACATCAACGGCAAGCGGGTGGCGTTGCATCCCTACGGGGCGTGGTATGCGGGGCAAGTGTTGCAGGCGATGTTGCCCCCCGATACGGCGGCCGTTGGGGGATTGACGTTGGGGGCCGACCCCTTGGTAACGGCGGTGGCGATCGCCTCGGCCCAGGTGCAAGCGCCGGTAATGGCCCTGATTGTCCGCAAAGAGGCCAAGGGCCACGGCACCGGGGCGTGGATTGAGGGCCCCTTGCCGCCTCCGGGCAGCCGGGTGGTGGTGCTGGAAGACGTGGTGACCACGGGCAAGTCGGCTTTGTTCGCGGCGGAGCGGTTGCGGGCGGCCGATTTTGCGGTGGATACGGTGCTGACCCTGGTCGATCGCGACGAGGGGGGAACGGCGGCGCTGGCGGCCGCGGGCTTGCGTTTGCAGGCGGTATTTACCTTGGCGGATTTGCAGCGGGGTACCCTGTGAAGTTTTGGCAGACCCTCGAACGGCGCTACGCGGTGCCGGAGTTTGGCGGCTGGATGTTGGGCATGTTTGCCCTGTTTTTCTTTCTGGCGGCGACCAACACCCTGGCGGGCTGGCTGTATGTGTTGAGCGGCACTTGCACCGCCATTTTGGTGGTGGGGTTCATCAGCCCCGGGCAAGCCTTGAAGGGGTTGCGGGGGCAACGGGAGGTGCCGCCGCCCGTCCATGTCCAGGAGATTTTGACCCTGACCACCACGATCGCCAACCCAGGGCGGGTGCCCATCCCCGTGTTGCAAGTCCAAGACCTGCTGCCCCCAGCGTTGAGCGATCGCCCCATGGGCACGGTGGTGGAGGGATTGGGGCCAACGCAGTTCATACTTGGCGGTATGCGGTGCGGCCCCAGCAACGGGGGGTGTACCCGCTGCCCGATCTGGCGTTGACTTCGGCCGTACCCTTCGGCTTGTTTCGCAGTTGTCGGATGCTGGCGGCCCCCGCCCAGGCGGTGGTGTACCCCCTGGTGTTGCCCCTGCAGGATTGCCCGCTGTTGCCCCATCTCGGCGCGAGGAAGATCGACGGGTGCCGGTCGCCGAGCAGCAATACGGCAATGCCCTGGAAGGTTTGACCAAAACGCTGCGTCCCTATCGGTGGGGGGATTCGCTGCGGTTGGTGCACTGGCGCACCAGTGCCCGTTACGGGGATTTGCGGGTGCGCGAGCTGGAAACGCCGACGGGGGGGCAAGATTTGGTGTTGGCGTTGGATACCTCGCCGGGGTGGCCGCCCGCCACTTTTGAACTGGCGGTGGTGGCGATCGCCTCCCTCTATCGCTATGCCCACCAACGCGATCGCCCGGTGCAGGTCTGGTTGCCGGAAACGGGCCCCTTGCGATCGCCCCGGCAGGTATGGGAAGCTCTGGCCACCATTTTGCCCCAAGTGCCCGCCGATCCTTTGGCTTTGCCCCCCTTGCCGGTACTATGGTTGGGGTATGCCCCCGTCGACGGTTTGCCCAGAGGGAGCCGCGCCCTGATCTGGCCCGAAACCTTTGCCGGTGTAAAGGCCGATCTCTCAAGCGATATTGCGAGCGATCCCGATCCAAACCTCAAGGCTTGGCTCGGTGCTTGCCCCAAACTCCAGCAAGCCCTGCAAACCTTAAGCTAGGTGGGGGCGGCGAAAACGGCCCCAGCTTTTGCCAGCAGCCTTTGACAATTGACGGGTTTAGCGGTATTAGGAAAGAGCCAGTAAAGTTGGGTTTTCTCATGGTGCAGCCCCTTGCCCTCCCCCACCCCACGGCGATCGGTGGAACCGTCCCGCCGGATCACGACATCGAACTGCGCAAGATCTTCAAGATGTTTGGCGGGCAAGCGGCGGTGCGCGATGTGGATTTTCAGGTGCACAAGGGGGAGTTGTTCAGCATTTTGGGGCCTTCGGGCTGCGGCAAGACCACCCTGCTGCGCATGATTGCCGGCTTTGAGGAGCCTTCGGCGGGCGAAATTTTGATTGGTGGTTACCCGATGGTGGGGGTGCCGGCCCACCGCCGTCCCGTCAACACGGTTTTTCAGAGCTACGCCCTGTTTGGCCACATGAACGTGCGGGATAACGTGGCCTTTGGGTTGAAGGTGCGCCACGTGCCCAAGGCGGAAGTGCAAGAGCGGGTCAAAAACGCCCTGAAATTGGTGCGATTGGAAAAACTGGGCGATCGCTTTCCGAAGCAATTGTCGGGGGGGCAACAGCAACGGGTGGCCCTAGCCCGGGCTTTGGTGAACCGGCCGCGGGTGGTGCTGCTCGATGAACCGTTGGGGGCCCTCGACCTCAAGTTGCGCAAGCAAATGCAGGTGGAATTGTCCAATTTGCAGCACGATTTGGGGATCACGTTTGTGATGGTGACCCACGACCAAGAAGAAGCCCTCAGCATTTCCGACCGGGTGGCGGTGATGAATCAAGGGCACATCGAGCAGATTGGCCCCCCCAGCGAAATTTACAACCACCCCCACACCCCCTTTGTGGCGGATTTTGTCGGCGATACCAACCTGTTTGAATGCCAGATTTTGGATCAGGACGGCGCTTACCTGGAACTCAAATCCCTCACCGGGTTGGCGATCGTGGCGATCAAACCGGATACCTGGCAAAAAGATACGGCGGCGATCGTGAGCGTCCGTCCGGAAAAATTTACGTTTCTTCGGAGCCATCGCCCAACCCTTCAACATCTACCGGGGAACGGTCAACAACATTTTGTATATGGGCAACCATTACCATTTGATTGTTGATTTGAACACGGGCAACGATCGCCCGGCGGTGCGGATTCGGGCGATGCGGTTGCAGCAACACGGCGAGTTGCCCCAATTTGCCAGCACGGTCTACGTCCACTGGTCGCCGGACGAGTGCGTGGCCTTGGTCAAACCGGAAAAGTCTTAAAATTTGAGCATTAAAACTTTGACGAACGCGGGCGATCGGGCTATGGTTACGGCCACAGCAAGGACAGGAGCGCGGCGGTGAAGGGGTGGCAAACCTGGCTGCAAGTATTACCGTTTTTTGATGCGTCG
Source organism: Oscillatoriales cyanobacterium SM2_1_8 (assembly GCA_012031195.1). Lineage (GTDB taxonomy): Bacteria > Cyanobacteriota > Cyanobacteriia > Pseudanabaenales > Pseudanabaenaceae > UBA8156. The sequence continues at coordinate 3,814 of JAAUUG010000122.1, read as the reverse complement.
GTGGAGCGGTGGCCGACGGAAGCCCGTTTGTTGCGATGGCTGACCCTGTTGTGGTTGTGCCTGGGGTTGCCGGTGCTGTTTTCTGCCTCCTATGCGATCGCGGAGGGCGAGCGCAGCGACAGTTGGTATTTTTCCGTCAACAGTTGGTTTGGGCGCTGGTGGGGCTATGCCTGTTCCATGCGGTGGTGCACATTCCCCTCAAAGCGATGTTGCGGCTGGGGGCCTTCGGCCTGTTTGGCGGCCTGATGCTGCTATCGGCCACTTATTTTGTGGGGGAAACCCGCAACGAGGCCACCCGGTGGATTGGGGTGGGCTCGGTGTTGATTCAGCCGTCGGAGTTGATCAAGCCGTTTTTGATTTTGCAGGCGGCCCAATTGTTTGGACGATGGCGCAAACTGAGCCTATTTGTGCGATCGGCTTGGCTGATGGTATTTGGGTTGGTGTTGCTGGGCATTTTGCGCCAACCCAGCCTGAGCGTGACGGCCCTGTGCGGCATGACCCTGTGGACGATCGCCTTGGCGGCGGGTCTGCCGTTGTCCCAGTTGGGGGGGGCCGCCGGCCTGGGGACTTTGGTGGCGGTGCTCAGCGTCTCGTTTAACGATTACCAACGGCGGCGAATTTTGTCGTTTTTTGAACCCGTGGCAAAGTCCCCAAGGGGACGGCTATCAATTGGTGCAGAGCCAAATGGCGATCGCTTCGGGGCAAGTGTGGGGCATTGGCTACGGACTTTCCCAACAAAAAACCTTTTTGCCGTTTCAGTACACCGACTTCATTTTTGCGGTTTTTGCCGAAGAATTTGGCTTGGTGGGATGCGTTTGCCTGATTCTGCTGCTGTTGATTTACGGCACCTTGGGGCTACGGGTCGCCCTCGAAAGCAAGGATACGGTGGTGCGCCTGGTGGCGATCGGGGCCACGTGTTTGCTGGTGGGGCAAGCTTTTTTGAACATTGCCGTGGCCACCGGTTTGGTGCCGACCACCGGTTTAACGTTTCCTTTTTCAGTTACGGGGGCAGTTCGATGTTGGCGAGCCTGGTGGTGGCGGGACTGTTGGTGCGCGCCGCGCGGGAAATGTCGACGGCGACGGTCATTCCCCTCTACGAGCAGCCCAGCGAAACCCTGGCCGAGCGCCGCCGGCGGTTGGCGGCCCGACGGGAGCGGGGGTAGGCCGGAGCGCCCCTCGGATCTATACTGCTCAACGGTTGCGCAGGATACATGCCGTGAATTGGGGACGAATTTGGGCCGTGGCGACCAATGCCATCCGCGAAACCCTCCGGGAGCAGGTGCTCTACCTGCTGTTGTTGTTTCTGTTTTTGCTGGTGGCGGCCGCGACGCTGTTGCCCATGTTCAGCTCGGAGAGCGCCGATAAGCTGATTGTGGATACCGGTTTGGCGGCGATCGAGGTGGTGGGGCTGCTGGTGGCCATCTTTGTCGGGACAGGGGCGATCGAGCGGGAAACCAACAAACGCACAATTTTTATCCTGATTGCCAAACCCCTGAGCCGCGCCGAGTTTTTGTTGGGCAAACACTTGGGGATTTCGTTGGTGCTGGCGCTGTTGATCGCCTTGATGTCCCTGATTTTCCTGGGGTTTGCCCAACTCCGGCAAATTCCGCTGCCCTGGGGAGCCGTGGCGATCGCCTGTGGGTTCATCTTCGTCAAGCTGTTTCTGGTGACGGCTTTTGCCCTGTTTTTCGGGTCTTTTTCCGGGGCGCTGCTGGCGACCATGGTCACGTTTGGCACGTACCTTTTTGGCAACATCACCGAAGACATTCGCAAATTGGGGGCGATCGCCGGCGATGAGGGGGTGCAACGGGTGACCGAAATCCTGTACTTGATGTTGCCCAACTTGGCCCGTGCCGACCTAAAGAACGAGGCGGTCTACGGGGTGTTGCCGCCGCCGGAAGTGCTTCTGGGCGATGGGGTCTACATCTTGGCCTACACCTGCTTGGTGCTGGCGGGGGCCATGCTGGTGTTCGCCAACCGTCAGTTTTAGATCGCCAACCCAAAGCCGAATTGGGGCTACCCGTCGGGATCCTCCACGATCGCGGTGCGGTGACTGAGGGCCAACAACCCCATGCCCGCCACGGCCACGATCGCCGCCAACGCCAACGCCACGGTGGTGCGGGGTGCCGGAGACCCCCAGGCCGCCCCCACGATCGCGATCGCCCCCCAGCCCCAAGGCTCCACGGGCCCGGATATTGCAGCAGGGTCGCCACACCCGGGGCGCAATCCAAGCCAGGGTCTCCCATGCCAAAGCCGGCCCCAGCAACAACGCCCCGATCGCCACCGCCACCCTCGGAATGGGCGGTACCGTCGGGACCGTCACCAAACCCAGGCCGCCCACCAACACCAACACCAAACCGGCACAAAGGGTCGCCCCCACCGGCAACAAAACCCCGGCCAAAGCCAAGCTGTCCTTCTCCGTTTCATGCCGGGCCAAGCCGCAGACCCGGCACAGGTGTTGATAGGTCTCCTCGTCGGCCAAAAAAGAGGGCAAAGTGCAATCCCGGCGATCGCCGCTAAGCTGCAGCCAATGGGTCTCGCCATCTTCCCAAGCAATGCGGGCCAGGCGGGAAAATTCCGCCAACGACCACTCATAGGTAAAACGCACCGTCCACAAACCGGTGACCTGCAGCCGCAAAACCCGCTCGCTCACCCAGACTTGCCAGCCGCTGGGGATCACGCTGCCCATGCCCCAGGCGAAACCCATCATCAGCGACGACACGGTGGCGGCGCTCACCGGCGCGAGCATCTGCCCGTACGTGACGTTGACGGGCAGCGTCGACTGCAGCAGCAGCCCGCCGATCGATATCGCCGCCGTCAGCACGCTCGCGCACAAGGCCGGCGCGGTGGTGGTGGTCGACAACGTGTTCGCGACGCCGCTGTTGCAGAAGCCGCTGGCGTTCGGCGCCGACATCGTCGTCTATTCCGCCACCAAGCACATCGACGGCCAGGGGCGCTGCCTCGGCGGCGTCATCCTCGGCACGGCGAAATACATCAACGAGACGCTGCAGCCCTTCATCCGCCACACCGGGCCGAGCTTGAGCCCGGTCAATGCGTGGATCCTGCTCAAAGGTCTGGAGACGCTCGACCTGCGCCTGCAGCGCCATTGCGACAGCGCGGAGAAGGTCGCCAAGGCGCTGCAGGGACACGCCAAGCTGAACGACGTGCTCTATCCGACGCTCAGGGATTTCCCGCAGGTCGATCTGGCGAAGAAGCAGATGAAGTCAGGCGGGTCGATCATCAGCATCGACTTGAAGGGCGGCAAGGATGCCTCGTTCCGCTTCCTCAACGCGCTGAAGCTGGTGCTGATCTCCAACAATCTCGGCGATTCGAAGTCGCTGGCGACGCATCCGATGACCACGACGCATCAGCGCCTGACGGCGGAGCAGAAGGCGGCGCAGGGCATCACGCCGGGCCTGGTGCGCCTGTCGATCGTCAACCTGGCGGGCATGCCGTCGATCGTCTACGGTCTGTTCGGGCTAGGGATGTTCGTCATGTTCCTCAACATGGGCCAGTCGCTGGCCGCGGGGTGGTTCACCCTGGGGTCATGGCCATTGCCAATCGTCATCATTGCCAGCACCTGAAACCATCGAACTCCACGGGCGATTAGCACAGTAGCAGCAACACAAACAGTCGTGGTCCCAGTACGACACCTTGCGGGACAACACAGCAGTAATCAGCGCCAAGTAATTGCCTTGTTGACCAACTAACTCTACGTACGTGCGCTTTAATAGTTTCCACTGCAACAAAATGAGGACTATTATGGCGCATTGTTTGTTGGATAACGAAACAGGAGGAAACGATTTAAATCAGA
>JAAUUG010000121.1 GCA_012031195.1 Oscillatoriales cyanobacterium SM2_1_8 | reverse complement strand
GGCGACGATGGTGGTCCAACTAAATCCGGAGCGGTGCACATCAAGCAGGGTTTTTTGACCGCCAAAAATGATGCTCATCAAAAAGTGTTTTTCCGCCACCGTGCGTTGCGGTTGGATGTAGAGCCGACACAACGTATCCAGATCGGGAACAGCCAAGTACAAGCATCCACCGGGCTGCAGCACCCGTCGCCATTCCGCCAAGACATGGAACAATTCTGCCCCCATCGCATAATGAAAATGTTCGAGAACATGGCTGGCGTAAATGTCGCTTACCGAATTGTTGGGTAAGAAACTCAAGTCACCTGCAGAGCCCACAAAATCGACCTCTGGCCGAGCCTCGGCATCCAAAATGTGCCAGTCAGGGTGGGGAACTTTTCCACCAATGTGCAGTTTCACGGTCGGGATACCCACCAAACTGCCGTTAGAATACCAAAGTCAAGGGGCCGCATGGCATGCGCATTCTGGTGGTTTCCAATTTGTATCCACCCCAAGTGGTGGGCGGCTATGAGCGGGCGATCGCCGATTATGCTGAGGGACTGGCGGCTCGCGGCCATGAAGTTTTGGTGTTGACCAGCGATACCCCGGATTTGCCCACCGGTTACGCCGAGCCAAACCCGTCAACGGTACCCGTTCGGCGGGATTTGCGGTTGTATGGGCGCTGGACGTCCCAGGGTTCGGAGTTGCTGCCCATCGAAACGGCCCGGGCTTTGACCCAAGCCAACCGGGAGGCGATCGCCCAGGTGGCCCAGTCCTGGGTTCCCGATGTCTGTTTGTGGGGAAATTTGGGCTTTCTGGACATTTCGGTGCTCAACACCCTGTTGATGGCAGGGGTGCCGGTGGCTCACTACATCATGAATGCCCATCCTGCCTACGAGCCCGACCAGATGCCCAACAGTCCGCTGTACCATCGGGTAGCGGTCAGCGATTGGGTTGGCAATCATCTCACGGCCAGCGGCTATCCGACCACCCGTCTCCGCACAATTTACCCGGGGGCCGAACAAGGCATTTTTTACAGTGCAGAGCCCCATCCCCAAGACATGTTGCGGGTGATGTACGCCAGTTTGGTGATGCATTACAAGGGTCCCGATGTGCTGCTGGAAGCGCTGGCGATTCTGCATACCCTGGGCATCCCCTTTGCGGCGACGATCGCCGGCGGCACCCTCACCCCCGAATACGTCAAAGCCCTGCAAGAATTTGGGGAGCAGGAGGGCATGGGCGATCGCGTTCGGTTTGTGGGGTTGCAGACCCAACCGGCTTTGGCCCAGCTCTACCAGCAGCACAACGCTTGGGTGTTGCCCTCGCGGTTTGAAGAACCCTTTGGCATGGCGCTGGTCGAAGCGATGCAGGCGGGGTTGGCGGTGGTGGGAAGCGCTCGGGGCGGCATTCCCGAAATTCTGACTGCTGGGGAAACCGGTTTTTTGTTCGAGGCGGAAGACCCGTTGGCGTTGGCGGAAATTTTGCAGTTCTTGGCGGAGAACCCCGAAGAGCGACAAGCGATCGCCCAACGCGGTCAACAGGTGGCCCTCGCCCAATTTGGGCGCGATCGCACCCTGGATCAATTGGATCAACTGTTGGGGGAGGTGGTCACCAAGGCGAGCCGGTCTGTCTTGGCGGATCGTTGCTGGCATTACCTGGGCAGTCTGGCCTTACCAGCGCCAGCCCAGAGCATCGTTACCCAACTCCTGACTCTAACGGTCTGGGAACAGCCGCAGTCAGCTTTGGATTGGCACCACCAGGCCGCGAGCTATTTGCTAACCATGGAATCTACGGCGGTAGCGGTTGTGCGTCACGAATGTTGGGCCAAGGCGCAAGCAGCTTGGCAGCAGGCCGACGCCTTGGGGGGGCACCCCCTCTGCCGGGCTCATGCTTTGTTGTGGCGGCGACGATGGGGCGAAGACACCGAATCAGCGGTGCTAGCATCGGTAACCGCTTGGTGTCAGCCTTTGTATGGTGAAGCGCCTTTACCGTTGGGGCTGGTGACCTTGCCTCAAAGGTGGGGAGATCTCCAAACAGATTTTTATATGATTTCTTCGGGGTGGGAGCAGGCGCTGCGGGTCTTGGCAGCCAGCTACGGACATCAAGCCGGTTTCACCAGCCATCACTACCGCCCGATCAAAGCCCTGCATACGGTGTTTCCAGAGGATCCGGCCCTGAATCGCAAAATGGGGTTGATGGTGGTGGGCAATGGGCAGCCGGAAGGGGTGGTCTATTTGCACCGCGCCCAGCAACGGGAACCAAATTCGGTGCCCCTCGCCCTGGCGCTGACCTTGGCCTACGAGCGATCGGGTTACTCCGGAGCCGCGGACTTTTGGCGCGATCGCTACGTTGCCCTTTTGGCGCAAGCAGGTGCCCCCCGCGAAGCCACGGCTTGGCTCCCCTACGACGGTTTGTGGTTGGCGATCGAACCCCGCTTGAACAGCATTGTGACTTCCATTCTGTTGGCGGAGGGGGATTGGTTTGAAGCGGAACTGGAGTTTTGGCGGGATTTTCTGCAGCCCGGCATGACGGCGATCGATGTGGGGGCCAACGCCGGCGTTTACACCTTCAGTGCGGCGCGGCGGGGGCCCGGGTCATCGCCATTGAACCCTTTCCGGGGTGTGTGGAACTGTTGCAACAAACCAAAGCTGCCAACGGGTTTGCCGAGGTTGAAATTGTGGCCGCGGCGGCCAGCGATCGCCCGGGCACCCTTGCTTTGGTGGTGGGAGAATCCAGCGAATTGAACGAGGTGCGCCCAGAAGGGTCAGACCTCACCGCCCATCAGCAGGCTTTGACCGTACCGGCGATCGCCCTGGATGATTTGCCAGAGCTGTACGGTTTAACGCACGTAGACATCCTGAAACTGGATGCGGAGGGGCACGAGTTGGCGGTGTTGAGGGGGGCTCAGGAATTGGTGCGTCGATTTCGACCGGTGATTCTCTACGAAAATTTGGCGGGGGCCCAGGGCAGCAACCTGCCGGTGGCGGATTTTCTGCGGGCCCAGGGCTATGGTTTGTTTCGGTACCGTCCGTACCTCAAACAGTGGCTGCCCATCGCCACCGCAGCCGATTTGGATGGGCTCTTGAATGTTGTCGCCTTTCCGGAAGCCCCATGAACTGGACACAATGGCGCGATCGCTGGCACGCTTGGGTGCGGCCCGCGGCCCCGGCAACCCTGCCCCTGGCCTGGTTCGACTCCGAACCCGCCTACCGCCGTTATCGAAACCGTCACCCCGCCCACGATTTGGAATTGGAGCGCCGCCTGTTGCCGCCGTCGGCCGAGCCCTTCACCTATCGGGCCCAGTGTTTTGTGTGCCAGGGGGATTTTGATTTGCATGTGGATTTTCAGTATGCCTATGCGGTGAACGGCGTGCTGATGCCCAATTGGCGGGAAAGCCTGATTTGTCCGAGTTGCGGCCTCAACAACCGGATGCGAGCCGCCATTCAGGTATTTTTGCAGGTTTGCCCCCTCCCCGATCCGGCTTGGCTTTACCTCACGGAACAGACCACGGCGCTGTATCGCTGGTTTGCCAAACGGTTTCCCCATGCCCTCGGCAGCGAATACCTGGGGGATGGCCTCCCTTGGGGAGCCGTCAACGCCGCCGGCATTCGCAACGAGAGTTTTACCCACCTCACCTGGGGCGATCGCACGTTGGATGCCCTGCTGAGTTTTGATGTGTTGGAGCACATTCCCGACTACCAAGCGGCCCTGCGGGAAGCCTACCGCTGCTTAAAGCCAGGGGGGATTTTCTTTTTTAGCGTGCCGTTTCGGCCCGATGCGGTTTCCCATTTGGTGCGGGCTCGCTACCGCGAAGATGGCCGCCTCGAACATTTGTGTCCCCCGGAGTACCATGGTGACCCCATCCAACCCGAAGGTTGCTTGTGTTTTTATCACTTTGGGTGGGAGCTGTTGACCGATCTCAAGCGGGCTGGATTTCGGCGACCCCGGGCGATCGCGGTGAGATCGCCTCGCTTTGGCTACCTGGGGGGCGAACAATTGTTCTTTTTGGCCCGCAAATGAGGGGAAAAGCTCTCTGATTTTTTCTGGTTTGCGGCTTTGGGGTCAACTGCCACAATGTGTCCTGTGCGGAAATTCCACGCAGATTCCAAAGCGAACGGTCTCGCCAGCACCGCTGGGGGGATTTTTTTTGCACCTCAAACCGCAACGTTGGCCGGATCGCCTGCGAACACCACCCCGGCCAAATTGGCTCCGTGAAAAATGGTGCGATCGAGGCGGGCCCCCGACAACACCGCATGGTACAAATGGCTCCGGCAAAAATTGGCCCCATCCAGCCGCGCTTCCAGGCAAATGGCCCGCACCAAGTAGGCGCCACTCAAGTTGGCCTGATGGAGGTTGGCGCGCTCAAGGTTGGCATAGGATAAATTGGCCCCGGAAAAATCGGCCTCCGTGAAGTCGGCCGCCATCAGCCGTGAGCCGTGGAGGCTGGCCCCCACCCACGCGGTGTGAACGCCGACCAAACGTTGCCCTTCACCTTCGTGGAAACTCGCGCCCTGAAAATTGGCCCCCGTGGCATCGGCATCGTTGAGGATGGCTCCATCCAGCACCGCTCCTTGGGCAAACACCCCCTGCAACTGCGCCCCCTCCAAATTGGCACCGCTGAGGAAGGCGCCGCTGAAATTGCTGCCCCGCAAATCGGCACCGGCCAAGTTGGCCTTGGTGAGGTTGGCTCCGGAAAAATCACAATCTTGAAAGTGCCCCTCGGCTCCCTGCAGGCTGTACAAGTCGGCTTTGACAAAATTGGCCCCCCGCGCATCGACGTAGCGCAAATCGGCGCGGTTGAGGCTGCAACGGTACAACACCGCCCCCTGCAACAGCACGTCGTGCCAGCAAGCCTCGTTGCAATTGGCATGGGAAAGGTTGGCTTCGACCAGGCTGGCCCCCCGGATGTCGATGCCCGCCAAACAGGCGCCGCTCAGATTCTCGCGGCTGAGGTTTTCGCAGTCAAAACGACGGCTGCCCTGGCGGTAACGGGCCATTAAATCGGCGGCTTTCATACAGCTAGGCCGGGGTGCGATCGGTGGGCAAAATGGCGTCTCGGAGATTGGCTTCTTCGAGGTTGGTCCACAACAAAAACGCTCCTTTGAGGTTGGTCCACAACAAAAACGCCCCCCGTAAATCTGCCCCGGTGAGGCTGGCATGGCTGAGGTTGGCCCGGTTGAGGTTGGCCCGACACAATTTGACGCCGTTGAGGTTGGCTCCGTCCAAGACCGCTCCGGTGAGGTTGGCTTCGGTGAGATCGGCCCGCTGAGGTTGGCCCGGGCCAAGCAGGCTCCCCGCAAATCCGCACCGGTTAAATCGGTGCCGTTGAAGCTGGCCCCCAACAGGTTGGCATGGCTGAGGTTGGCCCCGCTTAGGTTGGCATTGGCGAGGTTGGCCCCGTTCAAATTGACCCCGGTGAAGTTGCTGCTCCCCAAAAATGCCCCTGTGAGGTTGGCCCAACTCAGATCGGCCTGCCGAAAATCCGCTTCGCCGGCGTTGGCCCAACTCAGGTCGGCTCCCATCAACGCCCCTTCCTGAAACACCGCCTCCCGCAGGTTGGCCCAACTGAAGTTGACGCGACTCGCAAACACCCGCTCCAGCCGGGCCCCCACCAACTCGGAACCGTTGAAGTTGCTGGCTTCGAGGTTGGCTTCCTGCCAACCAGAATCCGGAGCTTCGATGCCGACCAACAACCCTCCGCGCAAGTCGGCACGGCTGAAACTGGCACCGCGGCACTTCACGCCGGAGAGGTCGGCCCCCTCCAAAACCGCACCGGCAAAATCGGCTCCCCGCAAATCTCCCCGCACCAACGACAGCCCGTTGGCGATCGCCCCCAAAATTTGGCCCGCAAAAAGGAACCTTCCCGGCCGTCGGCCCCCCGCAAATCGGCGCCGCTAAAATCCACTTCGTGGGCGATCGCCCCCACCAATCCCGCCTGCCGAAAGTTGCTGCGGTGGCATTGGGCCCCGGTCAAAATGGCCCCCGCCAAGATGGAATCGCGGAAACAGCTTTCGACCATGTAGGCTTCGGTGAACTGGGCAGCCCGCAATTCTGAACGGGTAAAATCGGCACGATCAAGGTACGAGCCGCTCAAGTCGGCCCGGTTGAGTAGGGCCCCCGCCAAACTGGCTTCGGCAAGGTTGGCCCGCTTCAAATCCACGCCTTGGAGATCGAGGCGACCCAAATCGGCATGGCTGAGGTTGGTACGGCTAAAATCAGGACGGCCAAAATCGGGGAGGTTCACGGCACTTGGGGGGAGTTGGGGGGAATGGGCATCACCAGCTCCAGCATACGCCCAGACTCCGGCAGAGGGCAAAAGGTTGCATGATCTGGCTTAAGCGATCGCCCTCCCAATCTCCATTTCAGGCTCAATGGGCGGCGGGATCGGGCAGTTCCCCCACTTCCCACAACAAAATGGTGCCGTCCCAACTGCCGGTGGCCAGGGTTTGGCCGTCGGGGCTCCAGGCGACCGTAAAAACGGCATCGCTGTGGCGGGTGAATCGTCCCAGGGGGCGACCGGTGGCCAAGTCCCACAACCGCAAGGTGTTGTCGGCGTTGCCGGTGGCCGCAATCCGACCGTCTGGGGAAATCGCCAGCGCCAAAATGCCGTCGGCCCGCGCCGCAAAGGAACGATCGGCTTTGCCGGTGGTGCTGTTCCAAACAAACACGGTATCGTCGCCGCCGGCACTCAACAACCATTTGCCATCCGGGGTAAAGGCCAAGGCGTTCACGCCGTAGGTGTGCCCCGCCAGGATCAAACGGCGATCGTCCCCGGCCAAGTCCCACAGGCTCACGGTTTTGTCGAAACTGCCGCTGGCCAAGACCGGACGCTGGGGATGAAACGCCAAGCAGTTGACCCCTTCTTGGTGCCCCAGCAGTCGGCTCTGTTCGCGCAATTTGCCCAAGTCCCACCGTCGCACGCTGCGATCGTCGCTGGCGCTGTATAGGGTCTGCCCATCGGGGGCAAACAACAACGCATCGATGCGGGCCGTGTGGCCGGTCAGCCGCCCAACTTCTTCGCCGCTGACGATGTCCCAGAGGGCGATCGTGGTGTCGTTGCTGCCGGTGGCCAGGTAGTGCCCATCGGCCGACAGGGCCACCGTCCGTACCTTCTGGGCATGGGCAATGAAGGTACAGGTTTCCTTGGCGGTGGCCACATCCCACAGCTTGACTGTCGTATCGGCGCTGCCGCTGACCAACAGCCGACCGTCGGCGCTAAAGGCTACGGAACTGACGCGACCGGTGTGGCCCGCCAAGGTGGCGCGAACGGCGAGGGTGGTAATTTCCGACATAGACCCCCAAATGCAGGTTTTTCCAATCCTACCGCCGGGTTGCCAGGTTGGCCAGCAGAATTTCCCGATTTGGCCCCATGTACCCGACAACGGGGGTGAGCTGGGTGAGGCGGTGGGCGATCGCCTCCAGGGTGCCCCAACGCCGCCACAACCGTTCCGCCAAGGCCGCGAGGGCCGGACTCTGACGCAGGTCGTATTGCGCCAAAAAATCCCCCCGCTCTTGCTCCAGGTCGCGGCTGCAGCTTTCGAGCCACAGTTCGCTGGCGTATTCCGCCACCAAGGGCGGCAACCCAAAATGGCTGTCCCGTTTCTCGACGAGCGATCGCCACAGCAGGGAAGAAAGAGCTTCCAACAATTTGCCCCGGGCCGGCGGGGTCACCATGCGTTCCTGCAACTCGCCCAAGGTTAAAGGCTGGGCGCTCAGGGCCAGACCGTACATAACCTGTACTTCCAGCTCGGAAAGCCGTCCCCACTGCTGCTGCAACAATTCCCGCAGACTGCCGAAAAAGCCGTCCCGTTGCCCCCAAAACTCGGCCAAGTCTCCGTCAAACAATTCCTGCACCATTCGGGAAGCCACCTTGAGGGCCAAGGGATTGCCCCGGTAGTACTCCAAAGCGGCCGCGGCGATCGCCGGCCAGCGATCGGCCCCAACAACAGGGCTTGACCTTCGTCCCCCAAACCCGGCAACGCCAAGGTTGGCATCGAGCCATTCGCCAATTCCGCCGGCGGCTCGCGACCGGTCAACACCAGGCAACTGGGGCCGCCCCCCATCATCTGCCGAAACCAAGGGCCATACCCCTCGCATTCAGGACGGTAGCGACCGGCGGCCCCCCTGCAAAATCCCTTCCACCCCATCCAAAATCAGCAAATAACGACCGCGCTGCCGATGGCGGCGCCCGACTCAACCACCCATCCAAACTGTGATTCCTGGCCGATCGGTGGACTGGGATTAAAGGTCGGCTGCCAACCAATTCCCGTCGGATGCAGG
>JAAUUG010000120.1 GCA_012031195.1 Oscillatoriales cyanobacterium SM2_1_8 | reverse complement strand
TAGAACCCCTGCTTGGGGCGCAGCCCCCAAACCCCCTTTCCTGTCTATGTCCAAATTCACCTGAATTTAGTTATAGTCATTTTAATTAAAACTGACACGTTTTTTCCTGCCCAACGAAAGTCCAATAGAACCAATACGGGGGCTTCGCCCCTGCGACCCGACTTGTTTTGTCTCGTCGCTATACAAAAGAGCTACATGTATCGAGCGGTGGCAATCACTGGCGCAAAAAATCTCTGAAGGTTCTCATAAATGGGACGCTTGAAGGCAACCACCCGGTTCACGGCTTCGGCAAACGGGACAAATTCAACGCGGGCAAACTCCGGCTCGTCATGAGCATCCAAGCGACAGGCGGCGGCGGTGCCGTCGGGCCACCCCAACAAAAACCAGCGTTGCTGCTGACCCCGGTACTTTTTCCCGATCGCCGTGCTGGCCAATACTGCCGGCGGAAACTCGTAGCGGAGCCAGTCGGGGTACTCCCCCCAGCACTCGGTGAGGGCCACGCCCACTTCTTCCTGAAATTCCCGGTAAGCTGCCGCCAACGGTGCTTCCCCTTCGTCGATGCCCCCCTGGGGAAACTGCCAAGCTCCGGGGGTGCCCAATCTCTCGCCGATCAACACCAACCCCTCCCGGTTGCAGGCGATCGCCCCCACCGCCCACCGATAGGGCAAATCGGGCCCTTCAGGATGAACCATGGGACTCCTCCATGGACGGGGACGCAGCCAAACGCACGCGCTTTTTCAGGGTCGGGCTGGGTGTGAAAAACGGGATCGGTGCCCCCACAATCGCGATCGCTGTTGGGTTTGGGGATGGGTGCCCTGCCGTGGCTTGCGATGGCGCACGCCAAACTTGCCAAAATTTTGCAAACTATCGATTGTTCCCGGGTGAGGGCGCGGCCCACGCACTCGACAAAGGCATCGAGGCAAGCGGCGGCCATGCGGTAGGTCAGCCCATCCACTTCGGCGGCCATGGCCCGGGCCAAATCGTAGCGGTTGAGGTCGGCCATGGCCCTAGGCGACCGCTTCCAATTCTTCGGCAAAAAACCAAGTCTGCACGCGATCGCTGAAGGTGACCACATAGCCCAACCGGCAGCCGTCCAAAATTTTCAATTCGGCGATGGTACCCACTTCGCCCATCCGTTTGGCCACTTCGCCGCCGACGCTGTCCCGAAATTGGCGGATGCGCACACGCTGTCCGATGTTCATGGTCAATAATAAAGGTTGTTCCGAAAAGCAAGCTTACCACGAGGGGGAGCGGTGGCGGTAACCGTCCGGCAGTTGCAGCGGTGGAAACAACAGGGGCGACCGATCGCCGCCCTCACGGCTTCGGATTGGGCGATCGCCCGGGTGTTGGATGGGGCCGGGGTCGATCTGATTTTGGTGGGGGATTCGTTGGCGATGGTGGCTTTGGGGCATCCCACCACCCTGCCCTTGACCCTGGACGAGATGATTCACCATGCCAAGGCGGTGGTGCGGGGAACGCAGCGGGCGTTGGTGGCGGTGGATTTGCCGTTTTTGACCTACCAAGAAAGCCCCACCCAAGCCCTGCGCGCGGCGGGTCGTGTCCTTCAAGAAACGGGGGCCCACGCGGTGAAGTTGGAGGGGGGGACCCCGGCGGTGGTGGCGGCGATCGCCAAGCTCACGGAATGCGGCATCCCGGCGATCGCCCATTGGGATTAACGCCGCAATCGGTGCATCGGCTGGGGTATCGCCAACAGGGGACGGAGGCGGTGGGGGCCGCCCGGTTGCAGGCCGAAGCCGAAGCGGTGGCCCAAGCGGGGGCGATCGCCGTGGTGTTGGAGCACATCCCGGCGGCCCTGGCCCAGACCCTGACCCAAGCCCTGGCCATTCCCACCCTGGGGATCGGAGCGGGGCCCCACTGCGACGGGCAAATTTTGGTGACCCACGACATGTTGGGGTGGTCGCCGACGGTGCCCCCCTTTGCCAAGGCCTATGCTTCGGTGGCGGAGATTGCGCACCAGGCGGTCACGGCCTATTGTCAGGAGGTGCAGGAGCGTCGGTTCCCGGAGGTGACCCCATGAATCGGTGGTGGGGTTTGGGTTTGGTGTTGGTGTTGCTGGGGAGCCCTGCGCCGGTGGAACGTGCTACCCCGTACCCGCCTGTGAACGCACCGCCCGACCGGCGATCGCCGCCCAAACTTGGGGGGTATTTGGCGGGGGTGGGGCCGATACAACGAAATTGCCCTGGAAAAAAACTTCCGCTACTTCCAGCGATCGCTCCAAGCCTTGGGCATTGCCCCCGACCGGGCCAACTATTTTTTTGCCAGCGGCGATCGCCAACCCACGGTGCGCTACCTCGATCCCAAAACCGGCGCCGAGCAGTTCAAATCGGCGGAAATTCCCCATGTGCAGGGGGGCTCCACCCGCGCCAACCTGAGCCAGTGGTTTCAGGATCGTCGGCCCAGCGACGGCGAGATTTTCTTCTATTTCACCGGCCACGGGGCCCGCAACCGCGCCAACGCCGAAGCCAGCGGCTTGTGGTTGTGGCCCGACGATTCGTTTTCGGTGCGAGCGTTCACATCGTTGCTCGATCGCCTGCCCCCCTCCCAACGGTTTGTGACCGTGATGTCCCAGTGCTACAGCGGGGCCTTCGCCAACCTTATCTATGAGCAAGCCGAGGCCGGTGGGAAGGTGGCTGCGGGCGATCGCTGCGGCTTTTTTGCCACTTTGGCGACCTTACCCTCGGTCGGTTGTACGCCGGAGGTGAACGAAGCCGATTACCAGGACTACAGTTCCAGCTTTTTTGCGGGGTTGACGGGCCGCAACCGCATCGGTCAGCCCGTGGTCAGCGCCGACTACAACCAAGACGGTCGGGTTTCCTACCAAGAGGCCCATACCTTCGCCAAAATCGATGCCGATACCCCCGATATTCCCCTCTCCACCCGCGAAGCCTGGTTGTACCGCCAGACTTCCGTGGTGGAGCGCTGGCAACTGTTGAGGCGACCCATGGCGGCCCATCTGGCTACCGCTACCCCCGATCGCCAAGCGGTGGTGCGGCGCCTCAGCCAACAATTGGGGATGGGGTTGGATCGGCCTTTCCTGCAACGTGCCCGTTCTTTGTCCCGCCCCGAAGACCAAGCCCGGCGGGAACGGCTGCGGCGGGAACTGGTGGCGATCGCCGTCGAGCATCGCCTTCGCACCGGCAATGCTCCGGAAGCCCTAACCCTGCTGCAACGGCTGGAACGCTGCGAAAACAGTTCTTGGCGCAGTTAGGTTGTGTTGATACTTGGGTCGCACTGCCCACCTCACTGGGGTAAGAGAGTCTTGCTCCCCTTCTCCCGCTCTGGGAGAAGGGGTTGGGGGATGAGGGTGCGCTTTCTGCTTGGGAAGGTTGCGGGTCTAGCGGCCTTATTTTTTGAGCGGAGGGGGCGGCGGCACCAGCAGGGTCGATTCGATCGCGTAGCGGGTTTCGGCTTGGAGGCGGCGGCAACTGTTGAGGCATTCCACCAACTGGGCGTTGGCATCGTGGTAACGCCGCAGGGTTTCTTTTTGGGTTTTGGTGAATTCCCAATCTTTGATGGTTTTGCGGGGATGCACGATCGCCTCCCGCAGGAGTTTGGCCCATTCCTCCCCGCGTTGCTCCCACCATTTCAGAAATTTTTGCTTTTCCCGTTCGGGGTGGGGCACCTGAACCCCGAGCCAAGTGAGGCGGCTATCCAGTTTGGCTTCGAGCAAACGGGCCAAATTGCAGATGCGACGCCGAAAGAAATCGCTGGCCAGGTCAAAATCGATCGCCCGGCGCATGGCGTTGCCAATATCGATTTGGGTATCCATGCCATCGTCTTCGCCGAGGGCCCGTTGACGAGCCCGCTCCATGGCCCGTTCGTGGGCAATTTCGACCGCCCGGGCCCGATCCAACACCCGGGCTTTTTCAAAATCGATATCGAGGTACATGGCGGTTACGGCCAGGGGTTTGTACACTTGCTTCAGGCTTTGCCCCTGTTCGCTCGCCCAGGATACGTACTGCCGCAGGTGGCGATCGTCTTGGATGATGGCATCCACCACCCCTTTCATTTCCCGCAAAAAGCGATCCACATCGCTCAGCATCCCGGTCAAATACACAAACACGTTGCGCCAAGAAAGGTCGCCCAAATGGCGAAACAACTTTTCGTACCCCTCGGTGGCGCTGCGCAGGGCAATGTGTTTGGCAGCCACGTATTCCTGAAAACAGAGGTGGCTAAAGGAATAAATGTTTTTGGCCCGCGGCCGCAACAGGCCGTGTTGGAGGTGAAAACTGCTCAACAAATGGTGTCCCGCCAAAAGCTGGTATTCCAAGTGTTCGGGGCTGGCGGCCAGGGCGTACAGAAAAGTCTCGATTTGCGGTTCTTCAAAAAAGAACGTCCTGCTTTCGAGGGCCGCGATCGCGAAGCGCCCCAAAATGTCTTTTTTGCTGGTGGCCGGAAGGGCCGACAGGCGGTGGTAACTGCGGCGATCGCCCTTGCTGGCTTCCCAACGTCCCAACAGCAAATCAAACCCTTCCCGGAGCATATCGAGGACAAACAGACGGCTGCGTTTGCTGTAGGTTGCGCACATCAGGGTGATCAGCAGGGGCAGGGCCGACATTTCGGCAATGCAGCGATCGCGCTTGAGCAGCTCCTCAAAAGCTTCGCTTTCCACCGCACCCTGGCCATAGACTTCAAACCAGCGTTGGACAAAGGCTTGGATTTGGGGTTTTTCCCAGGGGGCCAGTTCCAACTCGACAAAGGAACGCAGTTGGCTGGTGTAGGGCACCGGACGGCTGGCCACCACCAGATGGCATTGGGGAAAGCGATCGCCGAAGCGGTTCAATTCGGTGAGCACGTGGGGGATGGCATCGGGGGGCACCTCATCCAGACCGTCGATCGCCAGGAATAGATGGCCGGCTTGGCCCAGGCGTTCCCAGGTATCGGCATCGAGGGCAAGCCCGGCGGGCCGGAGCACGCGATCGAGGTAAGCGAGCAAATCGGGTTGGCCCGGGGCATCCACCCAATCTACTAAGGAAAGGTAGGCGGGGAGGCATGGGGGCAGCCATTCGCCCGTCAGGCACTGGTAGGTAAGCCAGCGCAACAGGCTGGTTTTGCCGGTGCCCAGGCAACCGGTCACGATCGCCCGGGGGTGATGGGCCAGGGCTTGGCGGGCGAGACGGGGGGGCAACTCCGAAACGCTGAGGGAGCCCTCGGCATGGAAAGGGGTCAGGTTTTCGGGGTGGCAGGCCTCCAACAAATCCACAATCTCCAGCCGTTGTTGGGGAGGGGGGGTCTTCGTAGAGAAACGGTTCCAGGGCGATCGCCTGCAGCGAGAACGGTTGGGGGGCATCGGGCAGGCGCACCCCATCGCAGAGGGGGGTCAACATCGGCAGCAACTGGGCGCACCAGAGGGCGATTTCCGCCGGCCGGTTTGGCATTGAGGGCACGGGGGGTTCCGGCTCCGGTTGGGGGAAACCACCGCTTTGGGTTTGGGGCCCAACTGGAGCACCCGGCAAAACTGGGTCGCCACCGTGGTTTCCACCGGCTCTCCCGCCAAAAACCGGGTCACCGTCTCGGTCGAAACCTGCAACTTCGCCGCCAAACTTTCCGGCGTGTAGTTGTACAAACCCATGGCTTGATGGGCTTGGGTTACCACCTCCGCCGGCGGCTTGACCAACTTTGCGGCCATCGTTCCCCCCTTGATTGCAATCTTGCCCCATCCCTGGGGTACGATTCATTATCCTGCAACCGGTTGCCAAAGAATGTTGACCAGCCTACGCAATCCGCGGGTGCAACAGTGGCGGCGGTTGGGGCGGCACCCCCGGGAACGGCACGATCGCCAACAATTTTTGATAGAAGGCACCCACAGCATTTTGGAGGCGATCGCCGTGGGGTATCCTGGAACTGGTCTTGCACGCCCCAAATTGGGACACCGGGCAGTTGGGAAATTGGGACGGGCCGCGGGAACAGGTCTCGGCGGAAGTGTTGCGGGCGATCGCCACCACCGAAAACCCGGACGGCGTCTTGGCGATCGCCTCCTGGCAGCACCGGCCTTTTCCGCAAATCCAGCGGTTGGGATTGTTTTTGGACGGCGTGCGGGAACCGGGCAACGTGGGGGCCCTCCTGCGCACCGTCGCCGCCGTGGGGGGCGATGGCCTCATCAGCAGCGAAGACAGCGTGGACTGGCACCATCCCAAAGTATTGCGGGCCTCGGCCGGGCAGTGGTGCCAAGTGGCGGTGGGCACCGTCCCCCACCCCGCCGAATTTTTGCAAACCTGTCGGCACCAGGGGTTGGCGGTGGTGGTCGCCCAAGCCCAAGCGCCGCAAACCTACTGGGAATGGGACTTTCGCCAACCCACCCTTTTGGTGCTGGGCAACGAAGGGCAAGGGGTATCCCCCGAGGCGATCGCCCAGGCCAGCGCCTTGGTCTCGATCCCGTCCCGGATTGAATCCCTGAACGTCGGGGTAGCGGGGGCCCTGTTGTTGTACGAAGCCCTGCGGCAAACTTGTGGGGGCGGGGGGTAATTTTGGCAAATCCCTGGGGTATTATCTGCCCAAGCCATTCGGACAAGCACTTGCGGCGGGTCGAAGGGGAAACCACAGGGAGTTCTACGGTCACATCATGTCGAATCGCACACCACGGCAGTTCACCGATTTCCTCGTAAAACTTTTGTCCGGGCTGCGCAAGTGGCTGATTAAAAT
The DNA here is from genome assembly GCA_012031195.1 of Oscillatoriales cyanobacterium SM2_1_8. Classification (GTDB taxonomy): domain Bacteria; phylum Cyanobacteriota; class Cyanobacteriia; order Pseudanabaenales; family Pseudanabaenaceae; genus UBA8156. The sequence goes on along the minus strand of JAAUUG010000120.1, from coordinate 1,602 downwards.
CGGCAGCCCCTTTCGGATCAGCCGTCGCTTCCTTCGCAGCTTGGCCCGCAGCGGTTCCAGTCGGCGACGGCGGGGCGAAGCCGGGTTTGTGTTGCCCACGGTGGCTTTGGTGTCAATTGTCACCACCCTGTTGGTGATTGTGGCGGTGGCCAATTCCGGGCAGCGGGCCCAAAGTGCTGCCAATGCGCGGGTAGAGCAAGCCTTTCGGAACGCCGCCGCACCCCTGATTGACCGCGCCCGGGCCAAAATCGAAGCCCTGATCAGCGACGACCGGTTGCCCCGTACCACCCCCTCCGAACAGGTACTGGACGAAATCCTGCGAGACGGCACCAAATACACCTTCAACGGCGAAATGCGTCTCCAGTTGGTATCGGATTTGGCAGCCCACGGGGGGGGGCCACCAACCCCACCGGCGGCGCCCCCGACAACCGAATTCGGGCCAACAACGTTTCCACCATCTCGGATCGCGAGTATTCGACAACCGCCTGGAAATTCCCAATCGATGCCGACGGCAACGGCCGATTTGACAGCTACGGCTTGTACAGCATTCAGTTCCGCACCAAGCCCCAGCAAGCCACCGACCGGGCCATCTCTCCCCTCGAAACCCGGGCCTTGCCCATGGAAGAAACCGCCTTGTCGGCCGCCTGTGCCAGCGCCGGCGGGGCCAACGTCGCCACCACCGAAGGTTGGACATTCCAGCCCGGCAACCCCCTGCGCAAGGCTTTCTTTGTGTATGCGGTCACGGTGCCCATCACCGACGCGGCCAACTTTGATACGGCCCTAGCACCGGCGGCGCAATACGAGACCTTTCCGGGGGTGCCCGTTCTGAGCGCCCTGGAGCTGCAACAGGATCGGGAACGGAGCCCGGCCAACAACTACGCGGCGCGGTTTGACAGCGATATGGAAGTGGCGCAACTGGGGCCATTTCGATTCAACGGTCGGATTTATACCGGCGGCAACTTCATGGTGGGCAACCTGGGAACCGCAGCCGGTACCGGTGCCGAGATCACGTTTTATCAGGTGAGCAGCTCCGGAACCGATCCCACCGATGAGACCAAGTTTGGTTCTTGCTACTACCAACGGGACAACTCCCTAATTGAAATTGCGGGCAACCTGGTGCTGGGGGATGCCAAAGCCACCGGCGGTACCCTCATCAGCCCGATCCGGGTAGACCTATTCCGAGGGGACGGGGTCAACCCCGAAGGCACAACCCCTCCTCCCCTCGGCGCTCCCACGGGGTTGACCACCTTGCCAAATGTGAACAACAACACCAAAAGCGTGACGCAGTTTGGGGCGGAGGCAGCGCTCAACGACTTTGCCTTCAACCAGCGGGTAGAGCGGCTGGTGGATGTGGCCCTCAACACGGCCTATCCCGCCGTGAGTGCCTATGTGCCCGGCTATTCCTTCGTGAACCCCCTCACGGGAAACGTGGTGCCCCCCTCCTTTTTGTCACCCATCTCTAACCTGCGAGACCTTCAACCCGACGACTTGCTCACTTCCGATCCGCAGTCAGTAGCCGTAGATATCGTACGGTTGATTAAAAGAAGAAGGGCTTTCCACCCAAACCGAATTCCGAGGGGCCCGGCGGCGAGCTTACCAAAC
>JAAUUG010000119.1 GCA_012031195.1 Oscillatoriales cyanobacterium SM2_1_8 | reverse complement strand
GTGCTGAGCAAACTGCTCGCCTGTGCCGAACAGGGAACCGAGTTGGGCTGGCTGATCGACCCGGAGGACGAGAGCGTTTTGGACTGTGGAGGGCGATCGCCGCGTAACCTCCTTACGGGCGAAAATCACCTGCCGGTATTGAAGGGGGTAGACCTGCTGCTCACGGTGGCCGAAGTTTTTGGTTGGTTGGGTTTGTGAAGTGAGGTTGTGGTTGGGCCGCAACGCCGAAGGATGCAGCCCCTCCCCCAGACTGTCTCCAGAGGTTTCCCGAGATGGATTCCGCCGATTTTCTGCGCCATTCCTGCTGGGGGCGATCGCCTTCTGGCACACCGCGGCCATTTACGAGTTCAGGTCGCCCACCGGCGTGGGGGGACAGTCCCGGTGGCCACGGCCGTTAAAAACTCCGCCAAGGCTTGCACGCAAGTCCGATCGCCAAACAACTGGGCACAACCCGCCAAAGTCCGCGCGGCGATCGCCCTGCGCCAGACCCCATCCTGACCCAAACGGACGGCGATCGCGATGTATTCTGCCTGGGAATGGGCTACCGTCTCCAAGATGCCCAACCGCTGCAAAATGCCGTAGGTGTGGCGACCGCGCATCAGGGGCCCTGGCCAGGTCACCATGGGCAAACCGCAGGCCGCCGCATCGAGGGAGGTGTTGCCCCCCGACCAGCTCGGCGTATCCAAATACACATCGCAACGGCGCAACAAGTCAAAGTAGGCCGCCCCCGGCAACACCGGCAACAGGGTGCAATGGCGCTCCCAATCCAAACCGAACTGGGCAAAGGCCCGGGCTAAACGGTGGGGGGGAATGCCTCCGCGCAAAAACACGATTTGGGCTTGGGGAACCTCCCGGGCGATCGCCGCGTACAGTTCGTCGTGTTGGGGCAGATATTTATAGGGGGCTTGGCTGCTGAGGTAGACCACGGCATCGGCCCGCAGTCCCAAATCAGTGCGGGTGTGGGCAGGGGCGGTCAAGGTGGGGTAGGGATAACACACCCCGATGTGGGGCAACCGCACCAAAGTTTCGGTGTAGTGGGCATCCCCATCCGCCGGCTCCATGGCTTCGCTGGACAGAAAATAATCGACGGTGGGCAATCCGGAGGTGACGGGCTGACCCCAGGCCATGCACTGCACCGGGGCCAACCGCAGGGCCGCCAACCGCAGGGTGGGGGGATCCATCCCCAGTTCCGGGAAAATCAGCACCTGGAGGCGATCGCCCCGTACCTGTTCGGCGGCGGCGGCGGGATCGGCGGGCAACAGGGTGAATTGGACGCTGCAGGCCCGGAACTGCTCGGTAATGCCGTCGCTGTCGGGGCTAAGGGCGTAGGCATACACCGCAAATCGGGCGGGATCGAGGTTTTGCAACCAGCCCAAAAACAAGTAGGTGCCGCTCCAACTGCGCAAAAACTGCGAGAGAAACCCGATCCGGATGGGGCCCGTGACGGGGGCAAAGGCAACGGCTGCACCTGGTCGGGAAAATTCGCCGCCATGATCCGATGCACCAGTTGACCGTATTGCCCTTGGAGGGGGCGATCGTCGTAGCCCTGATAGTTCAAGTAAAAGTTGGAAAATCGCCCAATGCCGGCCAAAGCCTGCTGGCGTTCGGCCGGGGTGGCCAAAGCGGTTTCCTGGCTCAATTGCGCCAATCCCTCGGTATAGCGCTGCCGATAGAACGCAATCTCGGCGGCATCGCTGTAGGTCGTCGGCACCAACAACCGTTCCCACAACCGAAACGTGTAGTTTTCTGGAAATCGGGTCAAAGCCCCTTGGGCCTGGGCGATCGCCCCTTGGGGGTCTCCCCCCCGCAACCGCTGCACCATCACTTCGTAGTGCAAAGCTTCTTCCTCTGGGAACCGCCCCAGGGCCGCTTCCTGCCAAGTTAAGGCCTGGGTTCCCGCCCCTTGCCACCAAGGTTGCACCGTGGCCCAATCCAAAGCCGGTGCGTGGGTGAGGTAGCGCTCGTAGTGCCGGTAAGCCGTTTCCCATTGCCGCTGGGCGATCGCCCTTGGGTGAGGTTTTGGTAGTAGGGGACCGGATTGCGCAGAATGGCTCGGACAATTTCCCGGTTGGCCTGCACATCGGGATGGGTTCCCCCCCGCCCGTACACCGCCAAAGCCGCCTCCGGCTCCCCCAGGGTCAGCAGCAAATTGCCCCAGTTCAGATCCAAACCCCAAAACTCGGGACAGGCGATCGCCCCCTCGCCATAAACCGCCAAAGCCTCGGTCGTCCGCTGCTGTTGGGTCAGGAGTTGGGCCAAACTGCACCACAACTCCCCATTGCCCCCATCCAGGGCCAGGGCTTCCCGATAGGCCGCTTCCGCCGCCGCCGGTTGCTGCAACCCCTCGTAGCAAACCGCCGCCAGATGGTGCCAGGTGCTTTCTGCCGGAAGTTCTTGACGCGCTGCTTGCGCCACCGCCAAGGCTTGGGCCCATTCCCCCGCCGCCAAATGGGCCCGGGCGATCGCCCCGTAGTCTGTCCTCACACCGGCAGCGTTTCGGGGGTGACCGCCGCCAAGGGGATCAAGGGAACCGGGGGCGGCAACTCGCTTTCCAAAACTATGCGAGCCGTCAAGTGGGGCCGCAATTCCAGCCACTGGGCTGCCGTCAGTTGGTGGGCAAAAATCACCTGCGGCTCCCGGTCGAAATCAAAGTCTTCCAAAGCCAGCAATTCCATCGCCGCCCCGCTCACCATTTCATCGCAAGCTTCTGGATTTTCACCGACCGTGCCAATCAGCAAAGCGATCTCGCTGCAACGGGGATGGCGCAACAGAGAACGCCACACGCCTTGCAACTGCTCGTAAATGGCCTCTTCAAATTGCGACCAATCCGGGAAAATCACAAAATTGAGCTGGCGCAACTCCAGTTTTTCCGCCAGGGTCGGGGTGGCCTTGACCTTACGCAAGTAACCGTTGGTGTTCCAGGTAACGTTGGGCCCAAAGAAATCACAAAACGCCGGATCGATTTCGTAATGCTCGCCCCACTCCGCCAAAAACTCCTGGATGGCAAGGTTGGGCCCGCCGCGATAGGCTTGGGTTTCCCCCAAATCGTCCACAATGCCATCTTCAATGACGATGTATTCCCCCGCTGCAAGTGGGGCTTAAAGAAGTCCAACACCGCCTTGGAAGTTTCGTAAAAGTGAGCTCCGTCTTCAACCACCAGTAGCGGTCGTTCCACCGTTGCCCAAAACTCCGCTCCAAAGACTTTTTCCAGTTGGGTTTGATCGCCCTGCAAAAACGTGACCTTGGGATGGGAAACTGTCGTTACCAAGTTGATGTCCACGGAATACACCCGCCCCTCGATGCCGTAGGTGGTCATCAAATCGGCAAACCACAGGGCGCTGCCACCATAGAAAGAACCGACCTCAATCAGGGTTTTGGGTTTCACTTGCCACAACAGCAGCGGATACAGGGCAAAATCAAAAGGGTTTTTCACCATGCGTACCCCTCGATAGCTGTACTGCATCGAAGCTCGTTGAATGCTGTGCAGCAGCGGCGGTCGCAAAGCACTACGGAAATCTCGCCCCAGGGGTTTGTAGAAGTATACGCCGGTGTAATCAATCGGCTGCAAGCTCCAGGTTTCACCCCGAACACTTGTAAACTCCGTTACCGCCTGCCGACAACCTTCCCAATGACCGTAGTCATCAATTTGAACGGCACCGCCTGGAATCACCCGATCGTACAATGATGAAAAATATCGCGGGTGGATTCGTACCAATCGCCGTCGGCATGGAGCAGGGCGATCGCCCCCATCTCCGGTTTGAACTTAGGCAGGGTTTCCGCAAACAACCCCGGCACCGGCGTTACCACATCGGCAACCCTCAAGATTTCACAAATTTTGTTCAGGTTTTCCGTCATCGGTGCGGCGAGGGTACCGGCCCCAAAACCCGTTGCCACCGCCCCGATCCCCTGATGCCGATCCAATTCTGTGGGTTCGGGCATCCCGGCAAACGTATCGCAGGCAAACACCCGGCGCGATCGCCGGCTGTAGCGTTTCACCACCGCCGCCATCAGGGCCGCCGCACCCCCCTTGTAGCTGCCGCATTCCACAATGTTGCCGGGGCGATCCTGTTCACAGAGTTCGCGGGTGAGGCGGTACAGGGAATACAGCCGGCAGTCCTGCAACAGGGTGTAGGGTTGCACCCGGGCCGCCAACTCCCGAAATTCCAATTCTTCGGGGGTACCGCAGATGGGATAGGGCCGCAAATGCTCCGGCACCGTCCAGTTCACCGCCGGATCGGGCACATGGCGCACCGGTTGCACGTTGCCCCGCCAAGCCACCCCCATGATTTGCATGGTTTGATACACCATCACGTTCCAGCCGTTGCACCGCAGAAAGTCCAGCCCTTCGGTGACTTCCGGCGAAGCCAAATCGTGAAACAAAATCATGGCATCGGCGGCGGCATACTTCACACAGGCTTGGGCATCCGCCAAAGGCGCCGGGCGATCGTGGTTGCCATCGATAAATATCAGCGACCAGGTTTTGCCCGACTGCGCCAACTCATCTACTTTTGGGGACTGAAGCCGGGATGGAGCACATAGGAACCAAACTCCGGAAATTCCTGCCGCGCGGCTTCCAGAGAGCCTTCCACGCTGGCCCGGGCTTCGGGATTGTCGAGGATCGGGTCGATGATATCCAGGTGTACCCCCGCCAACGCCAAGTGTACCGCCGACCAGCCCATCCAGCAGCCAACCTCCAGAGCCGGTTTTCCGCGAAACTGCAAAGCATTGTTGTAGAGAATGTGGGCCTCGTCCCGACTCAAAAAGCCAACGTAGGGATGCCGTTGGTCTACATACCAATTGTGGGGAATTTCCCGCCGCAGGTAATCCCAAGCACAATTTTGGGTGTCTCCCGCCACCTTGTGGGGAAAAGCTTGATCCGGGAAAATGGTTTGGAAGCCTGGCGCGATGTAGTCACCCTTGGGCAAATTCACTCTTCCGGACGGATGTACGGCGATCGCTGGTTTCATTGTTGGTTCCATGATTTTTTCCTGAGTAGACAAGTCTATTTCTGAGGCGTGGGCATCCAGTGGCACAGGGTAGTACAAACTGACCTCTACGGCAGTGCCTCGAACCGTGGGTATCGTCAGGCGATCGCGATGGAGTTTGTCGGCACCCGTGTTGTGCACAATGCCCAATTTTTGATGGGGCAAATACCTCTCCACAAAAGCCCCTTGGGCTTCATCCCAGGTAGGTAGGTTACCGGAACCAATCAGAAAGTTGCACCAGCCGGGCAAGAACTCGGTAAGGTGATACAGTTCGAGATTGGCAAAAACGGTGTAGTGCAAGGCCAACTGGTCGGTCAGCAGAGTCAACCCAGATTCCGAAGCCTTTTGCAGATTGGCCGCCCACACCTGCCAATGGGGAGCTTGTGCGTGGAGACAAAACACCCCTGCGTTCAAGTTGGGATGGCGATGGTATTTCTCTGCAGTTTCCCGATCAAGCATCTTCTCGTACAATGAGCCAACCCACGCCAGCAACCCCAGAGACTTGCCTGTCATCAACAGGAAATCGCTGGGACTGTGCAATTCTGGAACCACCGCCAAGCCCTGATGTTTGATCGCGCCCCGTAGAAACAATTCAATGGCTCGCCAATCTTGCACCCAGGCATCGGCATCGATCCACAAATACAGTTCATACCCCGGAAAATACTTCCGAAAAAACGGCCGCGCCGCCAAAGCCCTTAAGTAGCTTGGCGTGTTTTCTTGATTGGGAAAATCAAACTCCCACTGCGGCACCACAACTTGCGCCCCCTGCGATCGCACCCAAGCCAATTGTTCGGCGGTACAGCCCAAATCCAGAAAACCCAGGGGAACATCACGCCCCTCCGGCTTATCGCGAATGGAAAGGATAGTACCTCGCACCAAATCAAAATACTTGCGATCGGCTCCGGTGATGATCATCACTTCCGACATGGGTGTAGATTTAGGTAAGTAGTACAAGCTGACCGTAGCCGTGTCGCCGTCGATGGTGGGCATGGCCAATGGCTCATTGGTCATCTTAGCTGAGCCCGCAATGTGTAAAATTCCAATCTTTTGATGAGGGACATAACGCTCCACAAAACACTGGCGACTTGGATCCCAGGTGAGAAACCATCCCACCAAGAAGTTGCACCACCAAGGCAGAAACGCAGTTCGTGTGGAGAGGGAGGCACCGATGGGAGATGATGCGGCATCATCAAATACCGTGCGGTGCAGAGCCATTTGATCGGTCATGATGGTTACGGTTTTCCGTGCAGCCTGCCGGAGGTTTTCCAACCAGGCTTCCCAGTGCGGAGCTTCCCGATGCAAGCAGAAAACCCCTGCATTTAACAAGGGAAAACTGGCAAGGCGAGCAGCGAACTCTTGACCAAATGTTTCCGTATAGAGGCGGTGGCCAACCCTCAAAAAGAAAGAAGTTTTCCCGGTCATCGTGAAGGTGTCGTTTGGCCCGTTTAGTTCCATCACGATCGCCAACCCTTTGTGCTCCTGTGCCCCCTGGCAAAACAATTCAATGGCTTGCCAATCCTGCACCCAGGCATCGGCATCGATCCACAAATAGAGTTCATACCCCGGAAAATACTTCCGAAAGAAGGGCCGCGCCAACAGCCCCTTTAAGTAGTTGGGTGTGTTTTCTTGATTGGGAAAATCAAATTCCCATTGGGGCACCACAACTTGCGCCCCCTGCGATCGCACCCAAGCCAATTGTTCGGCCGTGCACCCCAAATCCAGAAACCCCAAAGCAATGTTTTTTCCCTGTGGCTGCTCCCGAATGGATAAAATGGTGCCCCGCACCAAATCAAAATACTTGCTATCCGCCCCCGTGATAATGATTGACGGCGGAAAATGTTTTGTGTAGAGCAACGGGTCTGTACTTTGAGACTCAGAACCTGCTTGCCGAGCATCCTGGCGTTTCTCCGCCCCCATGTTTCGCAGGATGCCCAACTTGCGGTGAGGTGGGTATTTTTCTACAAAAGCCTGTTGGTTTTCATCCCAAATCGGCAAGCAATCGCCAATGACCGTGTGGCACCAACCGGGCAAAAATTCTGTACACCGGTAGCTTTCCGTAACGATTGGGGGCAAAGCCGCTTCGTGAGGCACCGTACCGGCAAATACGGTGTAGTGCAATGTTAAGGCGGCGAGAACTGGGGTACAGGACTTTTGAGTGGCAACCTCAAGGCATTGTGCCCAGGTTTCCCAATGGGGAGCCTCTCGATGCAAACAAAATACGCCTGTATTCAACAACGGATAGGCATGATAAAGATTGGCGGTAGCCTCATCAAACACTTCTTGGTACAGTTGGCGGGTGTAAGCCAAAGATGCGGGAAGTTCCCCGGCAAGGGATACAGGATCGTTGGGCCCATAGATTTCCGCCACGATCGCCAGCCCTTTGCGTTCCCGTGCCCCCTGACAAAACAATTCAATGGCTTCCCAATCCTGCACCCACGCATCGGCATCGATCCACAAATACAGTTCATACCCTGGAAAATACTTCCGAAAGAAGGACCGCGCCAACAATCCTTTCAAATAACTGGGGGTAGTCTCTTGATTGGGAAAATCAAATTCCCATTGGGGCACCACAACTTGCGCCCCTTGCGATCGCACCCAAGCCAATTGTTCGGCCGTACAGCCCAAATCCAGGAAACCCAGAGGGATGTTTGTTCCTTGGGGTTTCTCCCGAATGGACAGGATGGTACCCTGCACCATCTCAAAATACTGGCTATCCGCACCGGTGAGGATTATCACTTCAGCACTGGGCACAGCCTCAGGGTAATACAAACTCACTTCCACCGCCGTACCTTGAAGGGTGGGTACCGTCACGCGATCGCGCTGCAGTTTGTCGGGGCCCGTGTTGTGCACAATCCCCAGCTTTTGATGGGGCAAGTACCTTTCCACAAAGGCCTGTTGGGTCTCATCCCAAGTGGGCAAATGGCTCCCAATCAGAAAATTGCACCAGCCGGGCAAAAACTCGGTGCGGAGGTAGGTTTCGGTAATCACCGGCGGCAACTGAATTTCGGCGGGGACAGTACCCGCAAATACCGTACAGTGCAGCGCCATTTGATCGGTCATCACCGAAACGGCTTTTTGGGCTGCGGCGACCAGGTGTTGCGCCCAGGGTTCCCAGTGGGGAGCTTCCCCATGCAGGCAAAATACCCCCGCATTCAAGATGGGGTAGATATGGTATAGGTTGGCTGTGGCTTCATCAAACACCTCGCGGTAAAGTTGGCGACCCCAGCCAAACCGCCGGGATTTTGCCTGCCAGCGAAACAAAATCATTGGGGCCGTGAATTTCCGGCATCGATCGCCAACCCCC
>JAAUUG010000118.1 GCA_012031195.1 Oscillatoriales cyanobacterium SM2_1_8 | reverse complement strand
CTGGGAGTATTTTTGATCGGGGGAAAGAATCTCGATCGCCCAGTCGGGGGGAACCTCAAACCGGTTGGCAATGCGGCCGGAGGGGAGCCGGGGGATGCGCTCCCAACGAAACACGGCAATATCGGGGACAATGGCTCGCCCGCCGAACACACAGCGCAATTCGGGGAACGCCAGCGCGATTTTCGTCGATTCCGTCACGCGGTTGATGGCTTGGCAGAGCTTGCCTTGCAATAGGCTGTGTTCACCTTGGGGCATGGGCTTCTGGGCAATTTGTCCATTTCCAAACTCCGAAGCCGGCTTGGTCTCGGGGAGGATCAAAAATTGCTCCAGGGTCAGAACTTTGGGGAGGGTCGTAGTCATGGCCCCACATCGGTACGGTTCCTTCATGATAATTGCTGGGTGGGGCGCTTCGGTATATAGTCAATTTAATTAAGAATGCGCCTGTATAGCTGTTTTGCATAGCGACGAGACAAAACAACTCAGGTCGCAGGGGCGAAGCCCCCGTATTGGTTCTATTAGACTTTCGTTGGGCAAGAAAAAAGCGTATCAATTTTAATTAAATGACCATAGCTTCGTTAGGACGGGGTGCAGGGGTGGAACGCCTAGCTGGCCGGCGCAGTTTGGGGAGTGGTCGGAGCCGCACCGCTGAGCAAGAGGGACGAGATTGGCAACGTCCAAGGGGTGAGCAGCGACGAAACCAGACCCTCATCCCCAGCAAATTCTTGACCCTCGTAGTCGCCGTTCACCCACGTCAACACCGTAGCTTTTTCGAGGTGCGGATCGAGAATCCAGTATTCGGGCACTTCGAGGGCCGCGTATTCCGCCCGTTTGTAGCGATAGTCGCGGTTGGGGTCTTCGGCGCTGATAATTTCGATCGCCAGCAGGGGGGGAGATTCCAAAATGGCCGCGGTGTGCCAGAGGGCGGTTGCCTGCTCGGTGGTGATGACCGTCAAATCGGGCAACCTCACTTTGTGGGGCCCGGTACGCACCCCCACATCGCCGTAGGTCACCACCCAGGGTTGTTGGCGTTCCGTAATTTCCCGATCCAATTGCCGGAACAGGTGCCGGGCGATCGCCGTGTGGCGACCGGTGGGGGGCGCCAAGGGGGCCAACTTACCCCCCGCCAACTCGGAGCGAATGTCGGTATCGGCCAGTTGGGTCAGGTATTCCTGAAACGTGAGCAGTTGGGTGGTCAGGGTGATGGCCATTAGTACTTCCGTTCCTGGGGCGTAAACCGCGGCCGATCGACCGCCTGTAGGCTCAAGTCTACCGTGCGGCCGGTGGTCTGGGGATCGCTGCCGCTGGCAAAATCCTCAAAAAATACCAGGGTGTGCCGCAAAAAATCTTGGTCGTTGCGATCGGGGAAATCGGTGCGGCAGTGGGCCCCCCGACTCTCCCGTCGCCACAACGCACTCGCGGCGATCGCCCGGGCCACCACCAACACGCTTTGCAGTTGCCAGGCCCGCACCAATTCGGTGTTGAAACAAGAACCTTTGTCGTCTACAAAAATTTGTTCGTAGCGCTTCTGGGCGATCGCCAATTGTTGGCAGCCGGTTTGCAGTCCCCCTTCCTCGCGGAAAATGCCGCAGGCGGCGGTGGTGATTTCCTGGACTTCCCGATGGAGCGCAGCACTGCGCAGGGTACCGGATTGGTTCAGCAGATGGGCGATCGCCCCTTCGGCTTGGACTTGATGGGCTGCGACCTGAACCGCGGGGAGGGCACGATCCAACACCTCCCGCCCCATGGTTTCGCCGGCCCGCTGGCCAAACACCGCGCATTCCAACAGGGAATTGGCCCCAACCGGTTGGCCCCGTGCACCGACAAACAGGCGCATTCCCCCGCCGCATACAAACCGGGGACAGGCCGGCTGTGGCGATCCAACACCCGGCAATCGGGGTCGGTGGGAATGCCCCCCATCGAATAGTGGGCGGTGGGCCGCACCGGCAACGGCGCTTCGATGCAGTCTACCCCCGCCAACCGCAGGCCTTCTTCCCGAGCAAAGGGAATTTTTTGCAGGATTTTTTCTCGGCCCAGGTGCCGGACATCCAAATGCACGTAGGAGCCGCCGCCAATGCCCCTGCCGGCCGCCACTTCCAGGGCGATGTTGCGGGAGGTGATGTCCCGGGGGGCCAATTCCATCCGGGCTTGGCTGGCTTCGTAGTGGGCCATAAACCGTTCGCCGCGATCGTTCAATAGGTAGGCCCCTTCCCCCCGCACCGCCTCCGAAATCAAAACCCCCGCCGGATACAACCCCGTGGGATGGAATTGCACAAATTCCATATCCTGCAGCGGCAACCCTTCCCGAGCCACCAGGTACAGACCGTCGCCGGTGGAGGCATAATCGTTGGAGGTGGTGCCAAACACCCGGCCGTAGCCGCCGGTGGCCAACAACACCGCTTTGCTGGGAATCGCCGCCACGGTGCCCGTTTCCAGGCAGTAGGCCACCACGCCCTTCACCTCCCCATCTTCGTAGATCAGGCGCAGCACGTACCATTCCGCCAACAGGGTGACGTTGGGTTGCCCCAACAGGTTCGCCACCAATTCGTGCAAAATGGCATGGCCGGTTTTGTCGGCAGCGTAGCAGGCCCGGGGATGGGAATGGCCGCCAAAGGGCCGCTGGGCAATCCGTCCCTCTTCGTCCCGGGAAAACAACACCCCCAATTTTTCCAGTGCGCGCACCGTGGGGGGAGCCGCCTGGGTCAGCACCGCCACGGCATTTTGATCCGCCAGGTAGTCCGATCCTTTCACCGTATCGAAGGCGTGATCGAGCCAATTATCGGTTTCGTCCAGATGCCCCAGGGCCGCCGCCATGCCCCCCTGAGCCGCCACCGAGTGGGAACGAATGGGATGCACCTTCGAGATCAGCGCCAAACGCAAATGAGGATACTTTTGGGCGATCGCCAGGGCCGCCCGGGAACCGGTGAGACCGCCCCCCACAATCACCACATCTTGGCTCGGAATCATCGGCCGACGTTTTAGAATGGTTACGAATTTCTTATTGTACGTCGTGACCAAGTCCCGGACTTACCATGACCCCCTGCACGGGGCGATCGTGTTGGCGGGGAGCGATCCGGTGGAGCGGCTGTTGATGGCGCTGATCGATACGCCGGAATTTCAGCGGCTGCGGCGCATTCGGCAATTGGATACGGCTTTTTTTACCTTTCACGGGGCGGAAGGATCGCGGTTTACCCATGCCCTGGGGGTGATGCACCTCACGCGGCGGGCTTTTTGGCAGTTGGTGCAACCCTATCCCATGCTCCAACCCCATCGGGCGGCGGTGTTGGCGGCGGCATTGCTCCACGATGTGGGCCACGGCCCCTTCAGCCATGCCGGCGAAGAGGTGTTTGGCAGCCACCACGAGTTTTGGACCCTGCGGCTGTTGCGGGAATCTTCGTTGCATCCCCTGTTAACGGCCTTTGATCCCAGCTTGCCGGAGGCGATCGCCGCGATTCTGAGCAAAACCTATCCGGTGCCGGCCCTCTCCCAACTGGTGTCGTCCCAACTGGACTGCGATCGCCTGGACTATTTGCAGCGGGATAGTTACTACACGGGGGCCCGCTACGGCCAATTGGACTTGGATCGAATTTTGTTGGCGCTGCGGTTCGATCCGGTTTCCCAACAATTGGTGGTATCGCCCAAGGGCACCACGGCGATCGAACACTATTTGATGGTGCGCTATTTTATGTATGTGCAGGTGTACAACCACCCCAAAAATCTGGCGGCGCGGTTTACCCTCGATCGCATCATGGCGCGGGTGCGGGAATTGGTGCGGGGGGGAGCTTCGGTATTTTTGGACGAAACCGCCCGGGCTTGGTTGTTGGAAAATCCTGCCACCCTCTCCTGGCAACAATACTTGGCGGCGGACGATACGGTTTTCAATTATCACCTGGGACGCTGGCAAACCGCTGCCGATCCCGTGTTGCGGGATTTGTGCCGACGCTATCAGGATCGGGACTTGTTCAAAGCCGTTGACATCACAGATCGGGAGGAAGCCGCCGTCCTGAACCAACTCCACCAACGGTTGCCCGCCGGTTGCCCCCCAAGCTACTACGTGGGCATTCGCCATTCCTTGACCAAGGGCTACACCCTCTACGCCCAAGGCATTGCCCTGCAAACCACCGCCGGCCTGCAGGAAATTTCTGACCTTTCCCCCGTCGTGCAGGCGATCGCCCAACCCCGGCCCAAAACCTGGGCGATCGCCCCCAAAGCGGTATTGGCAAATCTGACAACCTGATGGGCGAGCCATGGCGATCGGGTCGCGGAGCCTTTCCACTTTCTCCTGTTCATGATTGACGCTTTTGTCCAGGGATGTTAAGTTTTTCTGGGGAGTCTCTCAGCCCACGATCCAGATTCCCAGAAGCCAGGGCGTTATACCGTGACCCGCTGCACAATCCCTAGTTCGGCGGCACACATCGCGTGCCACGGCGGACCTGAGATTTGTGAGGTCAAACCGCAACTGGACAAACGGCTCGTCGAATGGCGTAAAAAGCGGCGACGCAAGTAGACTACGCTCGTGGCCGCCAAGCCATGACAATCTAAATCACCGTGCCTTTGTGAAAGGTAACAAATGGACTTGAAGAACGCCATCAAGCGGTTAATGCACTTTTGTTTTCGCGTTGGTCAGCGGCTCGGCGTCGACTTGCTGCCACGGCACTTTTACTCCGAAATCCCCGATCTCCGCAAGCTGAAGAGAACCACTGCCTGGAAGCAGCCCTACTCACTCATTGGCATCGCCGGCGCGGATATCGGCGAACAGGCCGCATTCGTGCGTTCGCTTGTGCCTCCGCCGCTGGTGGAACGGCTGGCCCGCGGCGATATCCACCGGAGTGCCTGCGAGCACAACGGCGTGCCAGGATACGGACCGATCGAGGCGGATTGCCTGTTCGCTTTCGTCCACACTCTCAGGCCGCCGCGGATCGTCCAGATCGGGTGCGGGGTCTCGACCGCGGTGTGTCTGATGGCTGCCCAGGAAGCCGGGTACACGCCGCAGATTGTTTGCATCGAACCCTATCCGAACGTATTCTTGAAGTCCGCGGCCGCGGCCGGAAGTATCCGCTTGATCGCTTCGCCCGTGGAAGACCTGACGCCGGACGAGGCGCTCGCCGGCCTGACCGGCGGGGACCTGTTCTTTGTTGATTCCTCACACACACTCGGCCCGGCGGGTGAAGTCAGCCGGATCATCCTGGAACTGCTGCCGCGACTGCCGGACGGCTGCTTCGTTCATTTCCATGACATCTATTTCCCTTTTGACTACGCCGGCGACATTCTCACCAGGGCCCTGTTCTTTTGGCATGAATCCGCGTTGCTGCAGGCATTCCTCACGCTGAACTCGCGGTTCCGGTTGCTGGCCGCCCTGTCGCACCTCCACTTCGCCGACCAGGCAACGCTGCGCGACGTGTTCCGGAACTACCAACCATCCGGCAACGACCAGGGCCTGTTCACATCCCCTGGCCATTTCCCGTCATCGACGTATTTGAAGGCGAACGGATGAACGGTCGGGATAAGTGTTTTTGTTCAACGAGCCGAACCTGCGGATGAAGCTGACTGGGGCCGCCATCCTGGTTTCGCGGGGCATCTAGGTCTTGCAGGCGGCCCCGGCAGCTTATCCTTATCGTTATGTTGCCAGCGCCAGAGTCGTGAGTGGGCGAGGCTGTCGGTGAAGGGGCACTGGTGTCGGTGAGGATGGATGGGCGATCGCCTTTTTGCGGGTTTGCGAGGGGGCACGACCTGATAGCCGGCAGCGGCGCTTCGCTTGCTGTTGTCCGGCTGCTCAACACAGTCGTTATGTGTCAGGGTCCCATGCCTGCAGTACACTTATCGCAGACTGAAGAGGACAGAACCCATGAAAGCAAACTACACCGCGGTGATGAAACAGGACGCGGGTTGGTGGATTGGCTGGATCGAAGAGGTTCCCGGGGTCAACTGTCAGGAGGCGACCCGAGATGAACTTATTGAGTCGTTGCGCGTAACCCTGCGAGAGGCGCTCGAGTTCAATCGGTCAGACGCCATTCGCGCAGCTGGTGGCAGCTACGAGGAGCTTGAAATTGCCGTATGAAGCGGCGCGACCTCACACGGCACTTGGAATCCCACGGATGCTCGCTTCTACGTGAAGGAGGCAGGCATTCATGGTGGCACAACCCAGCACAGAACCGCCGCTCCGCCATTCCGCGGCACAACGAAATCAACGATCATCTGGCGCGCAAGATCTGCCGCGACCTTGGTGTACCAGAACTTCGCTGACACATAACAAGTCGCTCCAGCCGACGCGATGCTGCGTCGCTTCGCTCCTTGCATGGCGCGGCTGAGCTCGGACGTTATGTTGCCGGCGCCAGAGTCGTGAGTGGGAAAGGTTGTTGGTGAAGGGGCGCTGGTGTTGGTGGAGATGAATGGGCGATCGCCGCTCTTTATTTTTTTTATTATAGTCATTTCAAATATGTTTGCGACAATCTTTCCCTCATCCCCAGCCCCTCTCTCAGGAAGAGAGAAGGGGGTAAAGGCAATCAAAACAACCGTAGTCGCGCTACTTTTAATTAAATTGACTATATTTATCAAGCCATGACTGCATTAATGCTGAGGCGGCTCACGGCTTAATAATCTCTTTGCAAAACCTTCTAGCACCCGTACTCGCAATCGTAAACGCGCCCGCAACCACAAGCGCAACCATAGCTGCCCACTGTTGAAAGCTCTTACCGGTTGTCACGCCTGTAAAGTTCGCCCCAACCAGCATGGCATCGCGAAAATTACAGCCCCTCAGATCGGCATGGCTAAAGTTGGCTCCGCTTAGGTCGTGCCCCCGAAAAGAACGGTTTCTCAAGTCCTGATGGGAGAAGTCTTGGGCAGTTGGCGGGTTCATCGGTGCCATTCCTCCCCTAAAACGCAAGGGGTTGAAACAGTTCGGACAGGGACAGGGCAAAGCCGGGGATGACTTCTTCGCCATCCAAAGCATCCTGAGATTTCAGCAGGCGATCGGGCTCGGCGGCACAGCGGTACCAACACGAAATGCTGCACCGGGTTGACAATCCACACCAACCGCGCCCCGTTCTCGAAATACTCGGCGATCTTGCTCTCGATTTCTTCCACTGTGTTTCCCGGCGACAGAATTTCTACGCAGAGGTCGGGCGCTCCGTCCAAATAACCCGTCGGCAGTTGGGTCATGCCCTGCAAGCGCTCTTTGGCAAAAAAAGAAACATCGGGCGATCGCCGGTTCCCGCTTTTCATTTTGAATGCTGTGCTGGAGTCAAAAATCACTCCCAATTTTTTGGGCAAAACGTACCCCATCAATGCCGACAAAAGTAGGCTACAGATGTAGCCATGCAAGGCTCCCAAACTTCCCATATCGATCAATTCTCCGTTCACAATTTCGTAGCGGTGGCCGTCGGGCAGGGCCATGAAAGCGGCATCCGTCCAGACGGTTGGGGTGGGTTGGGTTTCCAATGCCACGGGAAGGATACCCCCGCCTAAAGCCACCGCTAGGCAACTGGCTTCGGTTAAAACCTCGCGAGTTCGGTTGGAAACCCAATTGGTTTCGGTTAAAACCCCGTGAGTTCGGTTAGAAACCCAATCGGTTCCGGTTATAGTCAATTTAATTAAAAGTGGCGCAAATACGATTGTTTTGATTGCCTTTGCTCCCCTCTACCTTCCTGGGAGAGGGGCTGGGGGTGAGGGCAAGATTGTCTCAAATACATTTGAAATGACTATATTACAAATACGCTACGCCCAGTCCCCACCAAATCAGCAGGCCAATGGAGCCCAACACCAACACCGCCGACAACACAATCGCCACCGGGCGATCGGCATAATCAAATTTCATGATGCCCCGGTTAAAGTCCGACATCGGTTTCCCTTTGGTAAACAACGTGGTTAAACGGCAGCAGGTTCGGCCAAGCCAAGGCCAGCGCCCTCGTTTTTAGCTTACCCAGAACGGAGGCGATCGCGCCGTTATGGATGTCAGGAAACTATGTCAAGGATTGCAGGAGCCCTTGGCAGGCATCTTCTAGCAAATCCAGCACCCGCTCGAAGCCTTCGGGGCCTCCGTAGTAAGGATCGGGCACTTCTTTTTCCCGGTGACGGGTGCAAAAATCGCACATCATCTTTATTTTGTCTTTGAATTCACCCCGGGGATCGAGCCGCGCAATGTCCCGATAATTGGATTTGTCCATGGCCACAATCAAATCGAATTCTTCAAAATCTTCGCGGCGGAATTGACGGGCGGCCCCCACAAATTCCAGCCCCCGCTTGGCGGCAGCAGCTCGCATCCGCTGTCGGGGGGGGCCCCGGTACTGGTAACCGGCGGTGCCG
>JAAUUG010000117.1 GCA_012031195.1 Oscillatoriales cyanobacterium SM2_1_8 | reverse complement strand
GGCCGGGAGGGTATCGCCCGGGGATGGGTGACGGGGGCCCGCGATCGCAGCGAGGGGGGGGGTGGCCATAACCTTGGCGGAATTCGCGATCGCCAGCGGGGTGGGGGCAACGCTGCAACTCCCTGCCCTGGCAAATACGGAAAATGCGGCGGCCCGTTCGGTGGCGATCGCCCGTGAATTGTTTGGGGAGGGGCCCGGCGGCCTGGTGTTGGCGGTACCCGCCGAGCATCAAGAAGGTTGGGAAAGTTATTTGGCGGCTCAGTCCGTACCTTGGCACCGGTTGGGTACCGCCGGCGGCGACACGTTGACGGTTACTTTGCCGGTGTCCGGCCATGGGGAAATCCCCCTGCAATCCACTGTGACCCAATTGCGTGCGATCTACGAAGGGGTTTTGCCGGGGTATTTGGGGGACTAAATGCGGTTCCCGGGACAGCAGTGGCATTCCGGGTGGGACGGTCGGCGGTTTGCCGAAGTGATGCCGGCCCGCCCCCATGGCTGGTTGGTGACGGTGTTGGGCCAGGGGCAAGCCGCTGTGTGGTTGCGGCCGTTGCCCGATGACCATGTGTTGCCCCGCTGTCAATCCGTAGGATTTGTGGCGGAGAACGCTACCTGGCGATCGCACCCGGCCCCGACGTTTGTCGAAAACCCCTTTGCGGTGAAAGGAGCGGTGCCCCACGCCTTGGCCCTGGCCCAGATGGGTGCGCCCTGGTTGCCAGTGGATCCCGCCGAAAATTTGCCCATTTGGTTGGGGCAGGAGCAACGTCCAGTTGTGCGTCCTGCATCCCAGGTGTACGTGTTGCGAACGGCGACCGCAGACCTGTTGAAATTGGGGATCGCCCGCGGCCCGGCCACCCCTTGGCAAACGGCCCAACACCAGAGCCCCCAGCCCCTGATCCTATGGGGCACCTTTCCCGGGACGGCCCGCACCCTCAAGCGCCTGACCGCCGATTTTGCGGACTTGACCCTGGGCAACGGTTGGTTTCGGGCGATCGCCCGTTGTTGGAGTACTTGGCGGCCCAATTGGAGTAAGGATCGCCACCCCGGCCAAGATGCGCTACCGTAGGAAAGAGTGTGTGGGGATGTCATGGCCATCGATTTGGAGTATTTAGGTCAACTTTCCGACGGCGATCGCGAATTTGAAGCCGAACTGTTAAGCGTGTACCTCGAAGACACCGCCACGCATTTGGCCGCATTGCAAGACGCCGTAGCCAACAGCCAAACCGAACACATCGAACGGGAAGCTCACCACATCAAAGGGGCAAGCGGCAACGTCGGCGCCCTTGGCATGCACATCCTGGCGTCCGAACTGGAAACCCTGGGCAAGCAGAAAACCGCCGCGGGGGCCGATCGCCTCCTGCTCAAGCTCAACGCCGAATTTGAAGCGGTGCGATCGTTCATCTACGCTTACATTGCCTGAAATGCCGTCATTTTAATTAAAAATGACACAGTTTTTTCTTGCCCAACGAAAGTCCAATAGAACCAATACGGGGGCTTCGCCCCTGGCCCCGACTTGTTTTGTCTCGTCGCTATGCAAACAGCTATATAGGCGCATTCTTAATTAAAATGACTGTATAGCTAATTTAATTAAAAGTGGCACGACTGCGATTGTTTTAATTGCCTTTACTCCCCTCTCCCAGGAAGGGAGAGGGGCTGGGGGTGAGGGTGAGACTGTCGCAAACACATTTGAAATGACTATGTAGTTATTTTAATTAAAACTGACACGGTTTTTCCTGCCCAACGAAAGTCTAATAGAATCAATACGGGGGCTTCGCCCCTGCGACCCGACTTGTTTTTGTCTCGTCGCTATGCAAAACAGCTATACAGGCGCATTCTTAATTAAAACGACTATAGGAGTGAAAGGGAGTTTGGGGGCTGCGCCCCCAGCCAGGGTTTCACCCCTGCACCCCGTCCTAATCAACCTGTTTACGGCCATACATTGCCTGAAAATTGGGCTGGTCAAAAGGTGGGTGCGACCACGGCAAACCCTCTCCTTGCTTTGAGGTTTCCCCTCCCCCCAGCCCTCTCTTTTTGCCCCGAATTCCCGTCTCAAGGATCCGGTTCCGTGTGGGCAAGCTGGCAACTCGGGCACACGGATTGTTGGGCTGCTCGTTGGGCAAAATCCTTGGCCAAAGATGACTCCGGCTCTTGGTTCAATATGACCACCGCCCGGATGGCCGCCAAAGCCTGTTCAAAGTGTGGGTAACAACCGATCGCCGTGTCATCCACCAGCGCCAACACACACAAACCATGATCGTGGTAGTGGGTTTGAATTTCCACTTTGCGATCGCGCCACAAGAACGTCCGTGCCATATCCCCCCGTTTTGACTGCCATCGTGTCGCAGCCTGCAAGCATGATGCCTTCTTCAACCGAAGAACTTCTGAAGAAAGGTGCGAGCGTTGGCGGCCGTCCTCCAAAGAGGTACGATAGAAGCTGGTATTTCCTCTTCTTTCCATGCGCCCAGAACCGCCCGCCATCGATCCCGAAAGTGCGCTGGGTGTGCTCTCCCTCGGTAGCTTTCCGGTCATTGTCAGCGTGGCCGATGCCATGCTCAAAGCGGCTTCGGTACACCTGGTGGGTTTTGAGAAATTGGGCGGCGGTTTGTGTACCGCCATGGTGCGGGGGCACATCACCGACGTGCGGATGGCGATCGAAGCGGGACAGGCGATCGCCCAGTCTTTGGGTTACACCTTGCCCGCCCCCAACCAAACTACCGCCGGCGATGGCGCTGGTTATGGGATGACCTGCACGGTGATCCCCCGCCCCTACCAGAACCTCAACGCGGTTTTGCCCATTGGTCAACGCCTGAGCCAGCTCTTGGATGGGAGCCGCAACCGTTTGGCCAACACGGCGATCGGACTGTTGGAAACCCGGGGGTTTCCGGCTCTGGTGGGGGCTGCCGATGCCATGCTCAAAGGGGCTGAGGTTCACTTGGCCGCCTACGAAACCATTGGCTCGGGTCTTTGCACCGCCATTGTGCGCGGTACCGTGGCCAACGTGGTGGCGGCGATCGAAATTGGCATGTTGGAAGCGGAACGCATCGGCGAATTTCACGAACTGGCGATCGTGTCGCGACCCTTGGACGACCTCGAAGAAATTTTGCCGATCGCCGAGCATTGGGTGGAACGTCCGGCCCCCCTCCGCTTGCCGTTGCAATTGCCGGCGGCCGAAACCGTGGGCATCCCCTACGAACCCCAGGTTTTGCCCGAAATTTTGCGGGAAACCGTGGAGCGCAACCCCGAACCCAAACCCTGATTCATCAGGGGCTTCAATTTCGCTCAGCATACCCTTGGCTCAGCCCGCACTCAGGCACCGGGAAGAGGGAAAATCAAGGCCAGGGGCGGTTTTGGGGTCATCGAACTGACACTCGATCCCGACCCCCTCAACTTGAGTTGTCACCGCCCAGAAATCGGGCTATAGTGAGGTCAAGCGTTACCATTCTTGACAATGCGTCTTTTTTCAACAACCTTCGCAGCTTTGCTTGCGACGATCGGGGCGGTGGGGGTACCCATCGTTTGGAGCCACGGCAATCATGGGCAGGGGCATGGGCAGGGGGCCAGCCGGGCCGCCATGACTTCGGTCGGGGGGAAACTGGCAGCGGATTTGCAGGGGAAGCCGGTGGTGGTGCAGATCAAATCCCGCAATTGCCCCATGTGCAAGGCGATGGAGCCGACGATGGGGGCGGTGAAGTCCACCTACCGGGGGCGGGTGACGTTCGTGACCTTGGATGTGACCGATGCCGCCGCCGTGCGGGAGGCGGAGAAAGTGGCGACCCAAGCCGGTTTGCAGAACTTTTTGCGGGATGCCCAAACCCGTACCGGTTTGATTTTGGCGGTGAACCCGGGTTCGGGGGCGGTGTGGGAACAATTCCGCCCGGGGGCCACCGAAACCCAGATCGCGACGGTGTTGGATCGGGCGATCGCCGAGTTGGGAGGGGCAAAGTAACGATATGGCGGGAGCTCCAGTTGGGGGGGCAAAATTAGCGCTGCGGCGGGGATTCCAGTTGGGGGCGTTGGGGTTGGCAACTTTGCTGTTGGTGGTGGCCCAACCCCTTTGGCAAGAGGTGAGCGTCCTTTGGCAACGGGTTTTGTTGCCTTGGATCGGCGGTTACCAAGCGTGGGCGGAGCAGGTGGCGACCTTGCCGGCCATGTTGCCCGTTTTGGCATTTTTGGGCGGGTTGCTGGTGAGCCTTTCTCCGTGCATTTTGTCGTTGTTGCCGGTGCACCTGAGTTATTTGGGGACGCTGACCCCCCGCTCCCGCCGTGAAGCGTTGGGCCACTCGTTGGCGTTTGTGGCCGGGGCAGTGACGTTGTTTGCCGCCGTGGGCTTGTTTGCGGGTTTTGCAAGCGCGTTGCTCCTCACTTGGCGGGGGCCCGTGTACATGGGGATGGGGGTCATTGTTTGGGCGATGGGCTTGCGTCAATTGGGCTTTGCAAAATGGTCGTTGCCCAAGCTGCCCACCCTCCATTGGCTGGGCCATCCCTACGTGGTGGGGCTCTCGTTTGCCACGATTGTGTCTCCCTGTGCCGGCTCGATCGCCGTGTCGACGTTGGTGGCGGCGGCGGGTACCGGTTCCCCCCTCTTGGGCGCCCTGGTGATGATCTGCTACGGATTTGGTTACACCGCCGTGGTCTTTTTGGCGGGGGTCTGGGTGGGTTTTGCCCAGTATGCTCGCCGCTTGACGGCCCACTCCGGGCGCTGGTTGACGGTGGGGGGCTGGGTTTTAACCATCGCCGGCATGGCCTACATCTACTGGGGAGCGCAAACCCTGTGGGCACCGACCGCCTCCAGCAGCGGCATTGAGTGATCCCCGATCGCCCGATTTGGCCGCACAATATCGCCGTAAATAGCTTGGTTCCCTTGCCCAACCATGTCTTAACTTGCCCGAAAATAGCGATAGCTGGATTCCGGTAGGTTCGGGCGTGAAACCCCTGCCCCCTCCTAACCAAGTTGTAGTCATTTCAAATGTGTTTGCGACAATCTTGCCCTCACCCCCAGCCCCTCTCCCACGCGGGGAGAGGGGAGTAAAGGCAATCAAAACAATCGTAGCCGTGCCACTTTTAATTAAATCAACTATATAGTCATTTTAATTAAGAATGCGCCTGTATAGCTGTTTTGCATAGCGACGAGACAAAACAACTCGGGTCGCAGGGGCGAAGCCCCCTATTGGTTCTATTAGACTTTCGTTGGGCAGGAAAAAACCGTGTCAGTTTTAATTAAAATGACTGTATGGCTATAAGTTCAGTCCACGTCGCCATATTCATCGGCTTCCGACCAACCGCACGCCCGGCAGTGCCAACCATGGGGGGGCAACCGGTGCCGGGGAAAAGGGGTACGGCAATCGGGGCAACGGCCCGTAAACAGGGGATGCTGACGGTACCAGTCCCGGAAAACTTCGTCGTAGGGGCTGAGGTCTTCCGGTTGCCAAAGATCGCCGCTCTCAAAATCGGGACAGGGCAAAACCGGCGGCCCGCTGGGGTGGGGGGCACAGCACAAAAACGGGCTCCGCGCGTGAAACGTACAGCGATCGCACGGGGTGGGGGGATGGGGTCGGTATGCGCGTAAGATAGGGCTCACTGTTGTCCCATTTGCCTGTGCCTAGTGTACCCGCGGGCCCCACGGATTTGCTGTTTTCGTTGGTGGTGCCCACTTACAACGAACGTGCCAACATCGAAGCGTTTTTGCGCCGCACCTGTGGGGTGTTGTCGGCCCATTATCCCGACAAGTACGAAGTGGTGGTGGTGGACGACGATAGCCCTGACGGCACCTGGGAAGCGGTGGCGGCCCTCCAAGGGGAACTGCCGGCGGTGCAGTTGGTTCGTCGGCAGCAGGAACGGGGGTTGGCGACGGCGGTAATTTGCGGTTGGCAACAGGCCCGAGGGGCAATTTTGGGGGCGATCGACGGCGACGGCCAACATCCCCGGAAACCTCTTGGCGCTTTGCCAAATGCACGAGGGGCCGATCTGGCGGTGGGCAGTCGGTATATGGGGGGCGGCTCCACCGGGGACTGGAGCGCCCTGCGGTTGTTTTTGTCGGCGGGGGCCATGCGCCTGGCGCTGCTCTGGATTCCCGAAATCTCGGGCCGGCTGTCCGATCCCATGAGCGGCTTGTTTGTGGTGCGGCGGGCGGCGATCGCCGATTGTCCCTTGTCGCCGGTGGGGTACAAAATCCTGCTGGAGGTGATGGGCCGGGGGCGGATCGAACGGGTGGCGGAGGTGGCGTTTGCCTTCGATCGCCGGCAAAGGGGCCACAGCAAAGTAACCTGGCGGGAATATGTGGCGTTTCTGCAACACTTGCTCCGGCTGCGGTTTGCCACGGGGGAAGGGGCGGTGGGCCGGCTGGGCCGGTTTCTGCGGTTTGCGGTGGTGGGCACCAGCGGCGTAGCGGTGGATTTTGCCGTGCTGTTGCTGTTGCGGCCGGTGGTCGGCGATGAAATCTGGGCCAAGGTTGGCGCGATCGAAGTGGCGATCGCCAACAATTTTTATTGGAACGATCGCTGGACTTTTGCCGATGCCCAGGGCCATTCCTCTCCCCTGATGCGGTTCCTGCGCTTTAACTTGGCCTGCACCCTGGGGGCCCTGATCAACCTCACCCTTTTCTTGGCCCTGCGCCGGATCGGTGCCAACCTGGTTCTGGCCAATTTGGGGCGATCGCCGCCTCGACCCTCTGGAACTACTGGATCAACCTCAAATTCAATTGGCGGGCCTGACCCACCCCCAGAAACCTAGACTGGGCAAAATGTGCGCCATATAGTCATTTTAGATGTGTTTGCGACAGCCTCGCCCTCTCCCCCAACCCTTCTCCCAGGGGGAGAGAGGGGGGTAAATGTAGTCAGAACAACTATAATCGTGCCACTCTTAATTAAAACAAATATAGAATCTGCGCCGTCGCATTCACGTCCAAATCGAGTCTCAAAAAAGTCAAAAAAAGATGGAGAGCGTTGACCCTCCATCTCTATTTCAAAACAAACTGCGAAATAAATTGCAAAACAAACAATGATTTAGAAACTCGCAAACAAACGAAATAAAATGTAACAAAACGAAATAAAGTTAAACGAAATAAAGTTAAACAGAACGAGAAGTTGGCTTGAATGGCAAGCCTTGAGTTGATGACTTGTGTTTTATATTTGGTATTTATGTTCAGAGTCCTTGTTTAGCCGACTCCGTTTAAACTGGAATTATTTTGCCGCAAATCGCCGCGATCGCCAAGACGGCTTAAGGATTTCTTTGGTTTTCCTGTTACAGATTTGCAACATTTCCACATAGACCCAGACAATGTGGCCAAACGGGGACTTGGGCCTTGGTTTTGGTCGGGGCGGGGCATTCGGGAAGGCGTACGGGGGGAGGGGTAGAACCGATCCGGTGGGGGTCGAACTTCTCGGTACCATAGGGCACATTTAAGAGGTGGAGGTGGGCTATGCAACCGAGCAATCCCAATCAGTTTACGGAAGGGGCCTGGAACGCGATCGCCCGGAGTGCCGAGGTGGCCAAGCAGGCGCAGCACCAGCAAATCGAGACGGAGCATTTGGCCAAGGCTTTGCTGGAGGCGGAGGGGTTGGCGACCCGGATTTTGGCGAAGGCGGGGGCAACGCCGGCCACCCTCAGGGAGCAGGTAGAGGACTTTTTGCGTCGGCAGCCGAAGGTTTCGGGGGCCGCCGACACCTTGTATTTGGGCAAAAGTTTGGACACCCTGCTCGATCGTGCCGAGAAAGAGCGCAAGCCGTGGCAGGACGAATTTATTTCGATCGAGCATTTGGTGTTGAGCTTTGCCGAGGACGATCGCTTTGGCCAAAAATGGTTGCGGGACGCCGGGTTGACGGCCGCCAAGTTGCGGGAGGCGATCCAGCAAATTCGGGGCAGCCAGACCGTGAGCGATCGCAATCCCGAGGGGAAATACGAAGCCCTGGAGAAATACGGACGGGATTTGACGGCCTTGGCGCGATCGGGCAAACTCGACCCGGTGATCGGTCGGGACGACGAAATCCGACGGGTGGTGCAAATTTTGTCCCGGCGCACCAAAAACAATCCGGTGTTGATTGGCGAACCCGGGGTGGGCAAAACGGCGATCGCCGAAGGTTTGGCCCGGCGGATTGTCAGCGGCGATGTGCCCGAATCCCTGCGCGATCGGCAGCTCATTGCCTTGGATTTGGGGGGGCTGATTGCCGGGGCCAAGTACCGGGGGGAATTTGAAGAACGCCTCAAAGCGGTGCTGAAGGAAGTCACCGAATCGGAAGGGCGAATTGTGCTGTTTATCGACGAAATCCATACCGGTGGTGGGGGCTGGCGCCACCCAGGGGGCGAT
>JAAUUG010000116.1 GCA_012031195.1 Oscillatoriales cyanobacterium SM2_1_8 | reverse complement strand
CTGGGTGGCCACCCTGTGGGGGAATTTGGGGGGGCCGGGGGGGATGGCGGTGCCGTTGTCGCCGTTGCATCCGCCTCCAGAGTGGGCCTACATTTTGAGCGATGCCAAGCCGGCGGCGGTCTTGACGACGGCGAATTTGCAAAGGGCTTTGGCCCCGGTGGTGGGCGATCGCCCCCTTTACCTTATGGAAGACTTCCCCATGGCTCCGGCCGGTTCGGGTCAGGGTTGAGCTTGGGCCAGGGGGCGCAAATGCTGTACACCAGCGGCACCACCGGCCAACCGAAAGGGGTGGTGCTCACCCACGGGAACCTGGCGGCCCAGGTGCACGCCCTGGTGACGGCGTGGGGTTGGCAAGGGGGCGATCGCCTGTTGCACGTTTTGCCCTTGCACCACATCCACGGGATTGTAAATGCCCTGCTGTGTCCTTTGGCGGTGGGGGCCCGCTGCGAAATGCTGCCCAAATTTGAGGTCGAGGCGGTGTGGGAGCGGCTGGGGAGCGGCGACATTTCGGTATTGATGGGGGTGCCCACCATGTACCGGCGGTTGGTGGATTTTTGGGAGGACCAAAGTGGCGATCGTCAGGCTGCTTGGCGGGCGGGGTGCCAAGGGTTGCGGCTGGCGGTCTCGGGGTCGGCGGCATTGCCGGTCTCGGTGCTGACCCGATGGCAAGAAATCACCGGCATCGGCTTGTTGGAGCGGTACGGCATGACGGAAATCGGCATGGCCCTGTCGCAGCCTTTGCTGGGGGAGCGGGTGCCGGGCACCGTGGGCCAACCGTTGCCGGGGGTAACCGTGCGGGTGGTGGATGAAGCCGGCCAGCCCGTGGCGGCGGGGGAACCGGGCGAATTGGAAGTGCAGGGGCCATCGGTATTTCGGGAGTACTGGCAACGGCCCGAGGCCACGGCGGCCGCGTTTCGGGACGGTTGGTTTCGCACCGGCGATCTGGTGGTGGCCAGGGATGGGGCCTATCGAATCTGGGGCCGGCGCAGCGTGGATTTGATCAAAACCGGCGGTTACAAAGTGTCGGCCCTCGAAATCGAAGAGGTGTTGCGCACCCATCCGGTGATCGCCGATTGCGCGGTGGTGGGGCTACCCGATGCCGAATGGGGGGAACGGGTAGCCGTAGCGGTGGTGTTGAAGGCCCCCCTGACCCTGGAAGCGCTGCGGGTTTGGGGCAAAACCCAGATCGCCCCTTACAAAGTGCCCAGCCGGTGGGTGGTGCTGCCGGAACTGCCCCGGAACGCCCTGGGCAAAGTCACCAAACCGGCGATCGCCGCCCGGTTCGCGCTACCATAACCCCAAATCTTTGAAAAATCCGCCTTGAGCACTCTGGTTAAAAAATCCAGCTACAACGTGGCCGTGCTGGGGGCCACCGGCGCCGTGGGCACCGAAATTTTGGCGCTGTTGCAAGAACGCAACTTCCCCGTAGATCGGCTGACGGTGTTGGCCTCGCCGCGATCAGCCGGCCAAACCCTGACCTGGGGCGATCGCACCCTCACCGTCGAAGCCCTGGGCCCCCATGCTTTTGACGGCATCGACTTGGTGTTGGCCTCCGCCGGGGGCAGCATTTCCAAGGAGTGGTTGCCGCAGGCCGTGGCCGCCGGCGCCGTGGCGATCGACAACTCCAGCGCCTTTCGGATGGCCCCGGACGTGCCCCTGGTGGTGCCGGAAGTTAATTCTCAGCACCTGGCCCGCCATCAAGGCATCGTGGCCAACCCCAACTGCACCACCATTTTGTTGTGTGTTTGCCTGTATCCCCTGCACCGGGTGAACCCTGCCCGACGGGTGGTGGTGGCCACCTATCAATCCGCCAGCGGGGCGGGCGCGCGGGCCATGGCCGAAATGGAACAGCAAGCGCGGGAAATGTTGGCTGGGGAGCCCCCCACCACCGAAATTTTTCCCTATCCCCTGGCGTTCAACCTGTTTCCCCACAATTCCCCCATGCAGGCCAACGGCTATTGCCAAGAGGAAATGAAAATGGTCAACGAGACCCGCAAAATTTGCGACGCTCCCACCCTGCGGCTGACGGCCACTTGTGTGCGGGTGCCGGTGTTGCGGGCCCACTCGGAGGCCGTCAACGTGGAATTTGCCCAACCCATCACCCCCGAGGCAGTCCGGCAAATTTTGGCCCACGCCCCCGGCGTGAAACTGGTGGAAGACTGGCAGCAAAATCGCTTTCCGATGCCCCTAGAAGCCGCCGGTCAAGACGATGTGTTGGTGGGACGCATTCGGCAAGACATCTCCAACCCCGACGGCACCGGCCTGGAATTTTGGCTCAGCGGCGACCAAATCCGCAAAGGAGCCGCCCTCAATGCCGTGCAGATCGCCGAAACTTTGATTGCGCTGGACTAGGCTGGCTCCCGGCCTGATCCCAAGGTTTGCCCACCCCGACTTGACGGCGGGAAAGCGAATTGCTAAGGTATGCCCAACTCAAAGAGTACGCAAAGCAAAGAGCGCCGAAAAGAAACGCGGAAACAAATCGGTGGCTTTCCCCGGAACGAACCGCAAGGGATTAAAATAGGGCGAGGAGTTCCAGACATCGGTTCCTACCCACCTCCCAAGGGAATGTGAACCCTTTGAAAGTTTCTCACCCTTGAGAACCTTGCATACTTAAGAGCATTTCTTTTAAGAATCTCTTCTTTGAGGGTCTTGCAAAGAAACACACAAACCCGTTCCAAACAACTGTTCTGGATGACTTTTCTGGATAACATTTTTGAGCAACCGTTAAGGGAGTTCATGAAGGGCAATCCTTAAAAAAGAACCGGTGTACAGCGATCGCCGCGAAAGCAGGGCAAAGGTGCGATAATCCAAACAGGTTTGGTACCAGCGATAAATTCAACAGGGGCAATCTACAGCAATCTACAGTGGTTGTCCCGACATCACCGGGTAAAAATCACCGGCTTAAAGTTTTGGGAAGGGGACACCCGTACCGAAAAGCGACCAAAGAAGCGACCAAAGAATCGTCTGGATGAACCGCCGAGTCCCGACTGTGGGGTAAAGGCGCTTTGCGAGGCAAGCTTTGCAAAGGAAACAAACCGACGGTAGTCGCTAAAAATGCCTCGTTGTGAGGCGATCGACCTGAGGAGGAGAAAGCGTAAATTGTATGGGAGTGTATGCATAGGCATTGGCAGGATTCCTGTCCCGGGATGGGGCAGCGGTTTGGGGTGCGTGGGTGACCATGGCTGAGGTGCTCACCGCAACGTCTCCCGAGCCCTTGTTCGGACGTTTGATTACGGCGATGGTGACCCCTTTTACCCTGGAGGGGGAGGTAGACTACGGGCGAGCGGAAGCCCTTGTCCAGGATTTGGTCGAAGCGGGGAGCGATGGCCTGGTGGTGTGCGGTACCACGGGCGAATCGCCAACCCTGACCTGGGATGAGGAGTACGAGTTGTTTCAGGTGGTGCAAAAGGCGGTATCCGGCCGGGCCAAGGTGATTGCCGGTACGGGTTCCAACGCCACATCCGAGGCGATCGCCGCCACCCAGAAAGCGGCCAAATTGGGTTTGGATGGATCGCTGCAAGTAGCCCCCTATTACAACAAACCGCCGCAGGAGGGGTTGTACCGGCATTTTCGGGCGATCGCCGAGGCGACACCGGATTTGCCGATGTTGTTGTACAACATTCCGGGCCGAACGGGGTGCAAAATTGAAGGTGCCACCGTGGTACGGTTGGCGGAGATTCCGAACATTGTGGGCATCAAAGAAGCCACCGGTGATTTGGATTTGACCAGTCAGATTCGGTTGCACACACCGTCAACATTTGCCATCTATTCGGGGGATGACTCCTTGACCTTGCCTCTGATGGCGGTGGGGGCCCAAGGGGTGGTGAGCGTGGCTTCGCACTTGGTGGGAACCGAACTCAAGCGATGCCTGGAAGCCTTTGGCGCCGGTCATGTGAGCCAAGCGCAAGCACTGCATCTCAAGTTGTTTCCTTTGTTCCGAGCGCTGTTTTGGGATACCAACCCCATTCCGCTCAAGGCAGCCCTGCAATTGCTCGGACGGGATTCGGGGGTGGTGCGATCGCCCTTGGTGCAGGCTTCGGCTGATTTGACGGCGAAGCTTCGAGAGGTGTTGGTGGCTTCGGGGTTGATGGTTGGTTAGGCGGCCGTTCCCGGTCTGAACCGTGAACAAGGCTTGATCGAGGATTTGCCGAGAGTTTGCCGAAAGGCCAGGGCCGCAAAGTCAAGGACGAGTCATAAGGACGAGCCATCAAGTCTCAGCCGTTAAAGCCCAGAGTCAGGGCCCAGAGTCGAGACCCAGGGTCAGGGCTCAGAATCAAGTCCGAGTCGCCCCCCAAAAGTGTCCACAGTTTTTTGAGAGTTGTTGTTTAGAGATGGAAATTATGGAAAGCCGCAGCAAGGTTCAGAATCAAGAGAAGGTGCAGGAACGGGAGCCCCGCAAGAGCACCACGCCGAAACCGGTGATTGTGAAAGCCGGCGATCGCGTGGGGGGGACGGCGCTGCGGGAGCGGACGGAGGAGCGGGCCAGCGTGCGGTTGGAAGGGCCGTTCACGGGCGATCGCCGATCGAGAGCGACGGTTCGTCCTTGAAAATCATTCCGTTGGGCGGTCTCAAAGAGATCGGCAAAAACACGTGGGTGTTTGAGATGGACGATGAAATCATGTTGTTGGATGGGGGGCTTTCCTTTCCGGACGACAACATGCCCGGCGTGAACATCGTGTTGCCGAACATCACCTACCTGCGGGAAAACAAGGAAAAAATCAAAGGCATGATCGTGACCCACGGGCACGAGGATCACATCGGCGGCATTGCCTTCATGCTGAAGCAATTCGAGATTCCGGTGATTCACGGGCCACGGTTGGCGATGTCGTTGCTGGAAGACAAGCTGAAGGAAGCCGGGGTCTTGAACCGGACGGAGCTGCGACGGGTGTCCCCCCGGGATGTGGTGCGTGTGGGCAGCAAGTTTTTCGTGGAATTCATCCGCAACACCCACTCGATGGCGGACAGTTTCACGGTGGCGATCAATTCGCCCGCGGGGTTGGTGATTCACTCCGGGGATTTCAAAATTGACCACACGCCCGTAGACGGTGAGTTTTTCGATTTGCAGCGGGTGGCGGAGCTGGGAGCCCAAGGGGTGACCTGCTTGATCAGCGATTCGACCAACGCCGAATTGCCGGGGATTACGCCCTCCGAAATGACGGTGGCCCCGAACCTGGAGCGGATTTTTGCCTCGGCACCGGGACGGGTGATCGTGACCACCTTTGCCTCTTCGGTGCACCGGGTGAATCTGATTTTGCGGGCGGCTGAAAAGCTGGATAAGGTGGTGGGGGTTGTGGGCCGTTCGATGTTGAACGTGATTGCCCATGCCCGTACCCTGGGCTACATCAAATGCCGGGACGATCTGTTTCAGCCTTTGGAAAAGCTGCGTCATTATCCTAAAAACCGGATTCTGATTTTGACCACGGGTTCCCAAGGGGAGCCGTTGTCGGCCCTGACCCGGATGTCCTACGGCAGCTTTCGGCAGGTGACGATCGAAGAGGGGGATACGGTGGTATTTTCGGCGAACCCGATTCCGGGGAACACCATTCCGGTGGTGCGCACGATCGATCGCCTGATTGCGATGGGGGCCCATGTGGTTTATGGCAAGGACAAGGGCATCCACGTTTCGGGCCATGGTTCCCAAGAGGAACAGAAAACGTTGTTGGCGTTGACCCGGCCCAAATTCTTTTTCCCGGCCCACGGCGAGTTGCGGATGTTGATGCAGCACGCCAAGATGGCGGAGGCGATGGGGGTGCCCAAGGAGCACATTGTGATTGCCGAGAACGGCGACGTGGTGGAAGTTTCGGATCGGGCGATTCGGATTGTGGACAAGGTGCCGTCGGGCATTGAGTTGGTGGATACTTCCCGGGAAGGGGTGGTCAGCGGCGATGTGCTGCGCGATCGCCAGCAGTTGGCGGGGGATGGCTTCTTGGACGATCGCCCTTTCGGTGGGGTTGGACGGCAAGTTGGCCACCGCTCCGGATTTGCAGACGCCGGGGGTGGTGACTTCGATTCCGCGGGCAGAGTTGCTGGCGGACGTGACCCGCACGATCGAGAGCTCCTTGGGCAACGCTTGGTCGGAGTTTGCGCGGCGGGTAGACGGTGGGTTGGAAGTGGATTGGGTGGGCATTCGCGGTCAGATCGAGCGGGATTTGCAGCGGATGTTGCGGCAAAAATCCAAAGCCGGCCGGGGTTGGTGTTGCTGTTGCAAACGCCGATGCCGCGGCCCAAGACCGTGACGGAGGAGGAAGCCACGCCGGCGGCTGGGAAGCGGAAGCGGACGGCGGCTTTGTCGCTGTAGGCATGGCAGGGGAAGCGTTTTCCCCGATGGAGGCGGTGGCCCTCGACCTGTTGGAGTGGCCCCGCCTTTGTCGTCAGGTGGCGGGGTTTGCGGCGACGGATTTGGGGCGCAAGCAGCCGTTGCCCCTCGCCCTTTGTCAAGGGGACGCCGAGTACCTCACCCAACTTACGGCGGAAGTGTGGACGCTGCCGGAATTGCCGTGGGAAGGGGTGGCCGATGTGGGGGATGCCCTGCGGCGGGCGGAAAAACAGGGGGTGTTGAGCGCTGCGGAGCTGTGGGCGATCGCTGCGACGTTGGCGGGGCCCGGGCCATCCGGCGGGCGATCGACAGTGCCTCCCAAGCGCCGTTGTTGCAGCAATTGGTGGCGGAGTGCCGCACCTATCCCGAACTGGAGCGCGAGATTTATCGCTGCATTGACGAGGGGGGCACCGTTCGCGATCGCGCGTCCGAGAAACTGACGGAAATTCGGATCGGGTTGCGGCAAACCCGGGACGACATCTACAGCAAACTGCAAAACATTGTTCAAGCCCAGGGGGCAGCGCTCCAAGAAACGGTGATCACCCAACGGAGCGATCGCTATGTGTTGGCGGTCAAGTCTTCCCACAAAGATCGGGTGCCGGGGGTGGTGCACGACACTTCGGCCACGGGCCTCACCCTGTTTGTGGAGCCCCACAGCACGGTGCCCCTCAACAACCGCATGCGGCAGTCCCTCAAGCTGGAAGAGCGGGAGATTGAACGAATTTTGCGGGTGCTAAGCGCCCAAGTGGGGGAGGTGGTGCCCGATGTGCAGGCGTTGATGGCGGTGCTGACCACCTTGGATTTGGCGACCGCCCGGGCCCGCTACAGCCGTTGGGGTGGATGGGGTGCCGGTGCAATGGGGGGGCGATCGCCTGCAACTGCGGCAGGTGCGGCATCCGTTGTTGGTGTGGCAAGAGCGGCAGGAGGGGGGCAACCGGTGGTGGCGGTGGATTTTGTCACCGATCCCAGCACGCGGGTGGTGGCGATCACGGGGCCCAACACCGGGGGCAAAACCGCCACCCTCAAAACCGTGGGCATGGTGACCCTGATGGCGCGGGCGGGTCTGTTTGTGCCGGCCCAGTCCCCCGTCCGCTTGCCTTGGCTCGCCCCGGTGTTGGCGGATATTGGCGACGAACAGTCTTTGCAGCAAAATTTATCCACCTTTTCGGGGCACGTGCGGCGGATTGCCCAGATTTTGGGGGAACTCACCGCCAATGCCCTGGTGTTGTTGGATGAGGTGGGGGCCGGCACCGATCCTTCGGAGGGAAGCGCCCTGGCGATCGCCCTGTTGGTGCATTTGGCGGAACGGGCGCGGCTGACGGTGGCCACCACCCACTACAGCGAACTCAAACTGCTGAAATATCAAAACCCTCACTTTGAAAATGCCTCGGTGGAATTTGATGAGGCCACCTTGTCCCCCACCTACCGCTTGTTGTGGGGAATTCCCGGTCGCTCCAACGCCCTGGCGATCGCCCGTCGGCTGGGGTTGGCGGAAGGGGTGATCGATCGGGCCGCCCACCATTTGGGGTTTGGTTCGCAAGAAGTGAACCGCCTCATTGCCGAACTGGAGAACCAGCGGCGGGAACAGCAACAGAAAGTGGCCGAAGCGATTGCCCTCCATGGCGAAGCCGAGCGTTTGCATCGGGAAATTTCCCACAAAGCCGAACAACTGCGATCGCGCTACCGGGAACTGCGGGAGCAGCAGGAACAAGAAGTGAGCGCCGCCATTCACCAAGCCCGCAAAGAAGTGGGTCGGGTGATTCGGAAACTGCAGAAGGGCAACGAACAGCGCCGAAACCGTCGAAAGCGGGCCAGTCGCCCCTGTTGCCCGCGTTCCCAACGACCACCCATTCGATCGTGACCGGCTGAGCGAGGGCGGGCATCGCGGCGAACAGTAATGCACCAAGGGCCGCAAGTGTCTGATTCCTCATCGCGTCGATCTCCTCCCCTGAGCGACCGGCTCAACCGTCCCCAAGCAGGCTCTCATCTTTGAATGACTAAATAGTATCCCCCAGCCTCAGCAACCGC
>JAAUUG010000115.1 GCA_012031195.1 Oscillatoriales cyanobacterium SM2_1_8 | reverse complement strand
TCAAACCTCGCGAGTTCGGTTAGAAACCCAACTGGTTCCGGTCAAAACCTCGCGAGTTCGGTTAGAAACCCAACTGGTTTCGGTTAAAACCCCGTGGGTTCGGTAGCCAACTCCTGTCCTGGGGGTTCCCGGTGCCTAAGGAAAGTCGAAGCCGGCCGCGGGAGGGAGCGGGAGCCAAAATGCTTCCGGTTCCTCAAGGGTACGGGGGGAGGGCGCTTTGGGTCAGATGTCCAGATTTCATTGCCATGGGGGTATCGTGCAGCTTCTCTCTTTGCGACTGGAGAATTTTCGTCAGCACAAAAACTCGGAATTTCACTTTCCGAAGGGATTGGTGGGGATTTTGGGGCCCAACGGCACCGGCAAAAGCACCTTGCTGGAGGCGATCGCCTGGGGGTTGTACGGCAGCGAGCGGGGGGTGTTGCGCAGCAATACGGAGGGGTTGATTTGGCAGCAGGCCCCAGGCAAAGCCAGCGCGATCGTGGAGCTAACTTTGCCTTTGGGGGGCGCACCTACACGGTGAAGCGGGTGCAGGGGCTGAACCGGAGCGCCGCCGAGTTGCGGGCGGATGGGGTGGTGGTGGCCAACAGCACCAAAGCGGTCAATGCCCAAGTGCAGCAATTGTTGGGCATGAGCCCCAAGGAATTTTTCAACAGCTACTTCACGGTGCAAAAAGAATTGCAGTTTCTGAACAACGTGGAGGGGGCGAAGCGGGAAGAATTCATCGCCGGCATGTTGGGCTACGAACGGCTCACCCAAGCGCGGGGGCGGGGGGGGGCGCCGGGCACCATCCGGGACGATTTGAACCGGCAGAAGGAGGCGATCGCCCGTTTGGCCGGCAAGCTCGAAAATTTTGCCCACCTCCCGGCGGCGTTGACGGCGGCCCAAGCCCAACAACAACAGACCCGGGCCCGCGTTGCCGCCTGCCAAGGGGAATTGGCGGCCCTCGCCCAGCAATTGGCCGCCCTGGAGCCGGAGCGGCGGCAATGGGAGGCGCGCGATCGCAGCATCGAGAGCAGTTGGCCCAGCAGGAGCGATGGCAACGGCAACGGCAGCAACAGGCCGAGCGGTTGGCAATTTTGACCCAGCAACAACAACGCTACGGGCAATTGGTGCAGCGGCGGGCCGACCTGGAGCGGGAATTGGTGGATTTTGGGGCGCTGCAAACGGAGTTGGCGGTAGGGAACGAGCAGAAAGCGCAGGCGGCCCGCCACGCCGAAAAACAACGGTTGTGGGCGCAGCTTGGGCAAGAAATGGCCGAAGACCAAGCCCGGTTGGCGGAAATGGAAAGCCGGCAGGCCACCCAGACCATAGCCGAAGCGGCTTGGGAACAAGTGCAGAGCGCCGCCCATCGGCAACGGCAAGCCTGGGAAGAAACCCACCGGCAATGGCAACAGCGCCGCGCCGATCGCCAAGCGGCGGTGGCCGCCCTCCACCAACAGCAAGCCGAAGGGCAGCAGCAGTGGGAAGCGATCGCGGCGGCCGGGGAAGACGGCGTGTGCCCCACCTGCGAGCGGCCCCTGGGGGCAGAATTTGAACCGGTGATGGCCAAATTTCAGACCCGATTGCAAGAACTGGCCGCCGCCTTGGCCGAACACCTGGCGATCGCCGAGCCGGCCCGCCCCCCTCCGCCGAGGTGTTGGCCCCCTCGAACGCCGAACAAAAGCAACTCCAAAAGTCTTTGCAAGAACACCGCAACGCCCTGGCCCGCCTGGAGGAGTTGGCGCGATCCGTGGCCCGCAAAGAGCAACAAGCCGTGGCCTTGGCCGCGGAAATGGCCGCCGCCGACCCGGCCTTACGACGGCGCATCGCCATGCCGCCATCCAAGCCGCCGTCGAACGCCTGCAACCGTTGCACGAAGAATGGCTGAAACTGAGCGAAGCCCCCCAACGGTTGGCGGAACTGGTCGCCGAAATGACCCAACTGCAAGCCGCCCACACCGAAACCGCCCAAGCCCTGGCCGACCTCGAACGGGCGATCGCCGACCTTGCCTTTCAGGAAGAAGCCTACCAAGCCCACCAAAGCCAATGGGAGGAACGGCAACGACAACAGGGGTTTTGGCAGCAACAACAGGCCGCAGCCCTCACCGATCAAGCCTTGGCCGAGCGCGAAACCCAACGCCTCGCCGAGGCCGAGCAAACCCGGCAAAGCCTGGAGCAGGAGCAGCAGGCCGCCCAGCTCGAAAAGCAGGTGTTGAGCGAACTCGATCAAGCCTTCACCGACCTGCGGCAAGAACTAAACCAACGCATTCGCCCGCAACTGGCCGAAACCGCCAGCTTGTTTTTGGGGCAACTCACCGACGGCCGCTACCAAACCCTCGAACTGGACGACAAATACCAAGTAACCCTCCTCGAAGACGGCGAAGCCAAACCGCTGCTGTCCGGCGGCGAAGAAGACCTCTGCAACCTGTGCCTGCGGTTGGCGGTGTCCCAAATCATCACCGAGCGCAGCGGTCGCCCCTTTTCGTTGTTGGTGTTGGATGAGGTGTTTGGTTCCCTAGACGATCGCCGGCGCGATCGCACCATAGAGCTGCTGTATGCCCTGGAACATCGCTTCGAGCAGGTGTTGGTAATCACCCACATCGACAGCCTTAAAGAGAGTTTGCACCACGCGATCGAACTGGAATACGATCCCCGGGAACGCTGTGCCCGCGTGCGTTAGGCGATCGCCCCCATCCGCCGATGGCCGTGATTGACGCTCTTGGCCAGGGATGTTAAATTTCCTCCAGGGTTTCTTCGCCTGCGCTTCCAATTCTTAGGGACTAAGGTGTTATGCCGCGAGACCAAGGTGTTATACCGCAGCCCTGCCGCATAATCCCTAGTTAGTCGTCTTAGGCTTCAGCCTCGCCCCTCTGTCTCTCTTGAAGCAATGCTAGAATTAGGCGACAAGCTCAAGTTATCGTGATAAACTGCCGTAAGATCATTTGTTCTTGCATAATGATGGCGAATCTACCCCACTTCATTCAATATCAAGGCAGCAAAAGGAATCTGGCGAAGCATATTCTCCAGTTTTTTCCAAAAAATTTCAATAGATTAGTAGAGCCTTTTGCTGGAACTGCTGCGATTAGTATTGCTACGTCTGCAAGTCAGACTACTCACAGTTTTTGGTTGAATGATCTGAACAAGCCGCTAATCGAGCTACTAGAACTGTCTATAGAAAAACCAGACGAAATAGCAAATTTTTACTTGGAGCTGTGGAATGAGCAACATACTAACTCTGTAGCTCATTATTTTGAAGTCAGGTCAAAATTTAATCAGAATAATGATCCAAAATTGTTCCTTTACCTACTAGCAAGATGCGTTAAGGGTTCGGTTCGCTACAATTCTGAGGGATTTTTCAACCAAAGTCCGGATAAAAGACGCAAAGGAACACGACCTCAGACAATGAGAAAAAATATAGCAGGTGTATCTAGTTTGCTTAAAGGCAAATGTAAGTTTACGAGTTTGGATTATCGAGAAGTATTAGAACAAGTCCAGGAATGTGATTTTATTTATATGGATCCTCCATATCAAGGTGTATGCGGAAATAAGGATTCAAGATATTTGTCTGGGATAAATTTCGACGATTTTGTGTTAGCTCTTGAAAAACTAAATCGAAAAGGATGTCCATTTGCTATCAGTTACGACGGTAAATTGGGTGATAAGGCTTTTGGCAAGATTCTTCCTAAAAACTTAAATCTTGAAAGAATCGAAATCGAAGTTGGTAGATCTTCACAGTCTACATTACTGGGTAAGGAAGAAACTACGATTGAGTCGTTGTACTTGTCGCCAAATTTATCCAACAGCTTAATGAATACTAAAATCTGCGATTTTAGCTATATTGGCAAGAAACCACAGCAGCTAACCCTCTTGGAAAAGCATGGAGAATTCACAGCATCTACCCGATGATTTTTTAGCGCTTTGCCGCTCTGTAACAGCAAAAAGACCAAAGGCAGTCATCGATCACATCTTGCAACATGGATTTATTACAACTGAGGACTTGAAAGAAACCTACGGTTATAACCATCCTCCAAGAGCAGCTAGAGATGTCAGAGAGAATGGTATTCCGTTAGAAACTTTTCGTGTTACTGGAAGTGATGCCAGAAAAATAGCTGCATATCGATTTGGAGATGTCAACAAAGCAAGATTCACTCGCCTTTCTGGAAGAACAGGTTTATCCAAGCAGATTAAAGAGGCACTGATTAG
The DNA here is from genome assembly GCA_012031195.1 of Oscillatoriales cyanobacterium SM2_1_8. Classification (GTDB taxonomy): domain Bacteria; phylum Cyanobacteriota; class Cyanobacteriia; order Pseudanabaenales; family Pseudanabaenaceae; genus UBA8156. Next base: position 4,169 of record JAAUUG010000115.1, on the reverse strand, counting down.
TAGATACGGGTGTAAGTGTTTTATTTATCTTGAAGAGGTAGATGAACGCGAGTTGCAAATTGATCATCGTGTTCCTTTTGAAGTTGATGGTGAGCCAGATCTAGCCCCAGAAAACTTCATGTTGCTTTGTGGCTCTGCTAACCGAGCTAAATCATGGTCATGCGAACATTGTCAAAACTGGAACAGCATTAAGGATAAATCTATTTGTCTATTCTGCTACTGGGCTTACCCAGAAAGCTATAAGCATATTGCAATGCGACAGGTTAGGAGAATAGACTTGCTTTGGGAAGGAAATGACATTGAGATTTATGAAAGGCTTAAGCAGAGGGCTGTCAGCGTAGAAAAGGAACTGCCTGAGTTTATCAAAGAGATTATTGAGCGCGAGATCGAACGTAATGGCGACGGCTAACACTGCGTTGGTGCGGACGGAGCAGAGGCTATCTGGAGAGTTCAAGCTTGTCTGCCGCCGCACAACTTCACCGTTAAGCCTTCCACTACACGGTTCATAGACCGATCCTGACAAACAGAAATCTGGGATCTGCGTAACTAAAGAATCGAGATCAGTTTCTACTTCTTGCTGCATCGACAACTCAAGTGCAACCATGTCAGCTGGTCCTAACACGTCACTCCACCGGAGAGGTTGCACCCAGCCAAAGGCTAACGACAGGTCAAGCTGCTATGCTTGTTTTGCACCGATCCTTGTCGACCGGTAAGCTCAATCGTTAGGCGACGGGAGTCCTACTCGATGATCTACGGTAGTACCGTCCTCTTCGTAGACGATGTCCCGGCAGTCTTGGAGTTCTATCACCAGGCTTTCGGCTTCGAGACCCGTTTCTACGACCAGGACTACGAATTCGGCGAACTCGACGCGGGTGGTGCAGTCTTGGGATTCGGCTCACACCGCTGCGGGGAGAGAATGATGCCTAATGGCTACACGCCCCCCGCGAACGGCCAGCCGTCGGGAGTCGAGATCGCGTTCTACACGCCAGATGTGTCTGAGGCATTCGAGAAGGCGATCGGTGCTGGAGCCGTTGCCGTCGCGGAGCCCAAGTTGATGCCGTGGGGCCAGACCGTCGCGTACGTCCGCAGCGTCGAAGGTACGATCATCGGACTCTGCACACCGCAGGAGTAATTGAAGGCACGCCTAACAAGGCGCTCAACCTGACACCAGCCCGGCCACCGGTTTTGGATCATTAACGCTTTCCCTAGGGGCCGGTGTAGGTTAGCTCAGTCGTTATGCCGCAAGTTCCTGATGGGGCACGGTAGCCGGAAAGTTATCTGCTTGTGTTTAGATCTAGGCTATCGTGAAGATTATCGGTAAAAGTATCACTTTGGGGTAATTGATGGAGTGCGATCGTGATCGAGATCCGGTTGTTTGAGGCACGGGATGCTGAACAAATAGCGCAGTTGTTCCATGAAACAGTTCGTAAAGTCAATGTCCGCGATTACTCAAGCAACCAGGTTAGGGCGTGGGCACCCGATGATATCCACTTTAGAGACTGGGTAGAGGTGTGTTCAAACCGATTTACCTATGTTGCTGACGATGAGGGTGTGATTGCTGGGTTTGGAGAGCTAGAACCGAATGGACACATTGACTGCTTTTACTGCCACAAAACCTATCAACGTTGTGGCGTAGGCAGACAAATCTATCGGGCAATTGAAGCAAAAGCAGTTGAGTTGTCCGTGAGTCGGTTGTTTATTGAGTCAAGCATTACCGCAAAGCCGTTTTTCCAACGCATGGGGTTTTCAGTTGTCAAAGAGCAGAAGGTGATTCGTCGGGGCGCAACATTTATTAACTACGCAATGGAAAAGCTTCTGTAGAATGCAGCATAACAAACCCAATGCACACCGACCGCCGAGAGGTTATCTGTGAGTATTCCAGGTTATCTGCGGCGGGTGATTGGGACCGTTAGTCCGCTCCATCTTGCTGAAAGTGTAGTTTGTAAATAACTTGGTTAGGACAGGTGCAGGAGTGAAAACCCTGGCTGGGGGCACAGTCCCCAAACTTCCTTTTCCTTAGATTTCCGAACTTACCCGAATATAGCTACACAATGGTTACCAGTTCATACAATTGCGCCAGTATGAGAACCCAGAGTTTCACAGCCATTGTTTACAAAGAGGAGGATGTTTACATTGCTGAATGTCCAGAAATTGGCACTGTTGATCAGGGAGAAACAATTGAGCAGGCGATCGCAGGCTTAAAAGAAGCGACGAGACTTTATAGCTGTTTTACATAGCGATGAGACAAGACAGGTCGGGTCGCAGGGGCGAAGCCCCCCGACAATGGTTCTATTGGACTTTCGTTGGGCAAGAAAAAGCTGTATCAATTTTAATTAAAACGACTATAAGTCCTGCGGTCAAATAAAGACAATTTTGGATGGGGGCGATCGCAAGGCTGGCAAACTGCGGTAGGATTTGGGGGCGGCTATTCTGTCAACGCCCTACCCCATGAGCCCCCCATGAGCCCATCGATGAGCCCATCGCCACGGAGCCCGCTATCATGGAGTTCATCCCTAGGGAGTTCCTCGGAAAGCGCTATCCCCTCATCTTCTGGCCTTTCATCTGCTAGCCTCTCATCAATAGGCCCTGAGCTTGCAACATTTGAACTGGAAGAAGTTAAGCTGAAAGAAACTGGCTCATCTTTTCGGGCTTCGGGTTGTGAAACGGGCCGGGGTGAAAAAGGGTCTGGGCAGCCCCCAGAGCGGAACTTGGTGATTTGCGCGGCCGAAGATGCCGTCCCCCCCCATCCCGGAGGCGATCGCCAAGCCAGACGGGCGAATCGGTGGATCCAACTGCCAACCCAGCTTTTGGCAGCGCTTTTCCAAACCACTCTATTCCCATCGACAGCCCCATCGACAGCCCCATCGACAGCCCATGGTTGGCGGGTGAGCAGCCAACGGGGGAACTGGGGGGCACCGAAGCGCGGGAACTTTTTTTGCGGTTGGTGGAGGAGCGCAACCTGCTGAAACATCAAATTGCGCTGCTGGAAGCAAAACTGGCCCATCAGAATGAAACGTTGAAGAGCCTGTACCGGGAGCGAGACGACCTGCGGGAACGGTTTCGCCGGGAGCAGCGGCAAAGTGCCCAGCTCAAACGTGCCCTGGAAAGTGTGGTCGAGCGGGCAGCCGAGTCCCGTGGTGTCCCATCTCTAAATCCTTCCCTGAGTCCTTCCCTGAGTCCTCTGGAGCGGGTGGTGGTTGCCCCAGTCGGCCCTCCCTTCCCCCCCAACGCTGCCTCTTTTTCCGTCTCCAATTCTGGTTCTGTCGCTACAGATAGCACCTCGGCTGCCACCGCAAATCCACAACCAGCGCCCCTATCGAATTCCCTACCCAACGATATATCAGGCCCCGAAATTTCACCAGAAGAAGATGGGGCACCAATCCTCGATGGCCAGGAATCGGGGACTCAGGAATCCATATCCCTAGCCGCAGATGCCCCAGATTTGCGGCCCAACAATGTCGTGCTGTTGCGTCCCCTGCCGGAACCGGTGCCCCCGCCCGCCGCCACGGCGACGATCGCCGAGGAGGTGGTTCCGCCAGTCCTGGCCGCGGTGGAAACCAGCCAAGACTTGACCCCAGAGGCGGTTCCCAGTGTGCCTCCAGCTCCACCGGCGGAGTTGGCCACTCCCCCGAATCGCCGAAACCATCGAGACCAAAACCGATGTTGCCTTTGTTTGCCAGCCGTCCGCAGACGCCGGGTGCCAAGGGAGAAGCGGTCGAGTTGCCCTCACCCCGTCCCCAACGCGATCGCCCGCGGCGGGCCGATGTGGATTGCAGCGAACGTCCGGAACCGGCGGCGATCGCCCAAGTTGCCCCACCGCCCTTCTGGCAAGATTTGCAAAAAGGAGTCTTGCCCAAAACGGGAGCGGCGGCGCCCCCTCGGAAACGGGTAACGGCCTTTGCCGCGATTCAGTTGCCCGACTTCCCGCCGTTGCGATCGTAGTTGCGTTCTTGGGATTCGAGGCTATTCAGGTTGGGGTAATGGGTAGGAATTTGCGCCCTGGTTGGCGGTGGGGAACGCTCTTCGCCCAGGTTTTGCTGTGGTTGTGGCCGCCGGTCAACGTTGCGCGGCAAATTTGGCAGTACGGGGTGAATGTGCCGGTGGTGGACGAATGGGTGATCCCCAAGTGTTGCCCAAGGTGGCGGCGGGACGGCGACCCTGGGGGATTT
>JAAUUG010000114.1 GCA_012031195.1 Oscillatoriales cyanobacterium SM2_1_8 | reverse complement strand
CCAGGAAGGGAGAGGGGCTGGGGTGAGGGCAGTCAAAACAATCGTGATCGGTTCATTCTTAACTAAATTAACTATAGCTATAGCAAAAGAGATGGTATGGCCGCAGATTGGGGGATAAACGTGCAAGGAGGTTGGGGGGCGGCGTCCAAGGGCTTCCCCCGTCGGCACCCGGCCATTTGCGGCGGCAGAAAAAGTTTGGGAGAAACCGATAGGCGGCCATGACCGAGCAAAACTGGTTGGTGAACGATGAGGGGCGATGCGAGGCTTGGGCGGAAGGGCCGGCGCTGGAGGATGGAACCCCGCCCTATCGCCTGTACCGATTCCTGACGGAGTTGGAAGACCTGCTCATCGAGGTTGGGGACAATCGCCAGCGGCTGCGAGGCATTTGTCCGTTGGTGCGCAAACTGTTGGCCGATTCTGCCTGGTTGCAAATGATGCCCGGCGCGCCCGATCCGGCCACGGGTTGGGAAGTATCCACCCTGTACGATGAACCCTTTTTTCCCTTGACGGTGCAGTTGGTGGTTTGGGCCCCCGGCGTCAAATCATCCATTCACAACCATGCTGCTTGGGGGGTGGTCGCCCTGCTCAGCGGGCAGGAAAAAAATACTTTCTGGCGGCGATCGCCAACGGCAAAATTTCCGGACAAAATCCAGGTGGCCGGGGAGCAGGTTTTCGATCCCGGCCAGATCCTGTGTTTGATGCCCGAGGCCATTCATCAGGTAGAAGCCTTGGGGGATGAACCAACCGTTAGCTTTAACGTTTATGGAGAAACCGATTACGATCACAGGTTTGAGTTTGACGTTGACCGGCATACTGCCCACATCTTTTAGGCGTTGTGATGCGAGGATGTAGCTGTAAATAACTTGGGTTGGGACAGGGTGCCAGGGGGTAAAACCCCTGGCTGGGGGCTTTGGCGTGAGCGCTCCAGCCGAACGGCGAAGCACCCCAACCCCCTTTCCCTTCGATGTCTGTACCTACCCGAATGTAGCTATAGTCATTTTAATTAAAAATGGCGCAACCACGATTGTTTTGATTGCCTTTACTCCCCTCTTCCTCCCTGGGAGAGGGGTTGGGGGTGAGGGCGAGGCTGTCGCAAACACATTTGAAATGAATATATCACTTGGCACGAGGTAATTTAGCAATGCGTCGCTTATTTCCGGTTTCTCCGACCTCTCTCCAATTTCGTTTGACCCTGGAGCTGATGGTGCTCGTGATGCTGGGGATTGGGGGCATTGCCACTTGGGCGGGTTGGCACATGGAGCAGGGTTTGGTGGCGGCGCACAAGCAAAACCTCAAGTACATTGCCATGAATTTTCTGCCGGAGCCGATGGCGGTTGCGCGTTCCGTTCAGCCCATTGAGGTGCGGATCGAGGAAGCGATCGACCGGTTTTCGACACCGGGATTGTTGATTTGGGTGCGCAGTCCCAACGGCCAAATTTTGGGGCGATCGGTGGATGAATCCAGCGCGGCGGTCAATTTGATCAACACCAATTGGATCGATACCATGACGAGCAGCGCTGCCCCTTCCCAACCAACGGTATTTCGGGTACGCGATCGCTATGCCATCCTGTGCCGCAATCCCATATCCCTGGGGGGGATGGCCATGGGTCAGGTGTACATTCTCAAAGACATTACGGAGGATCACCAACGCCTGAATACGGGCATTCAGGGGCTAATTTTGGCCAGTGTGGTGACGGTGGCGTGGGTGGGGATTGTGTTATCGCGACGCATTCGGCGGGCCCTCCGTCCTTTGCAACACATGAGCCGGGTGGCCGGGGCCCTTTCCGCAGAAAATTTGAGCGGTGCCCAACTGGAGTTGGAGGGCGCGCCCGATGAAATTCTGGGGTTGGCCCAAGCGTTCAACGAGATGTTGCTCCGGTTGTCGGGTTCTTGGGAACAGCAACGTCAGTTTGTCGGCAATGTCTCCCATGAGCTTCGGACGCCCCTGGCGGTGATTGCCGGCTACCTGCAAAGCCTGTTGCGGCGGGGGGAGAATTTGAGTTCCCATCAGCAGCAAGCGGTGGCGATCGCCTCGGCCGAAGCCGATCGCACAATTCGGATGTTGCAGGATTTGCTGGATTTGGCGCGGGCAGACAGCGGCCAGCTCCATTTTCGCCTGGCCCCAACCATCCTCAATACCCTGGTGTCGGAAGTCGCACAAATGAGCCAAAAAGTCAGCAATCGCTCGGTGCATTTTTTGCCGACCGCCGAAGACGTGGTGGCCTGCGTCGATCCCGATCGCCTGCAGCAGGTGTTGATCAATTTGGTAGACAATGCCCTCAAATACTCCGCCCCGGAGCAAACGGTCGAGATTGTGTTGGAAAAGAACGAACAACAAGCCTTGGTTCATGTCTGCGATCGCGGCCTTGGCATTGCCCTGGCCCACCAACAGCGAATTTTTGAGCGGTTTTACCGGGTGGACGAAGCCATGACCCGCTCCCGAGACGGCACAGGACTGGGGTTGCGATCGCCAAAAGCCTGGTGGAGGGGATGCACGGCCGCATCGCCTTGCGCTCCAAGTTGGGAGAAGGTAGCCTGTTTACCGTTGCCCTGCCCCTCTGGAAACCGCCGCCATGAGTGCCCACATCCTCTTGCTGGAAGATGACCTCAAATTGGCCCGCCTGATGGAAGCCGAATTGGGTTTGGAAGGGTATCGGGTCACGGTAGCCCACAATGGTTTGGAAGGGTTGGGGTTAGCCCGGGACACGGAACCGGATTTGTTGATTTTGGATTGGATGGTGCCGGGGTTGTCCGGGTTGGATGTGTGCCTACGGCTCCGCACGACGGGGATGCGGGTGCCGATTATTCTGCTGACGGCCAAAGATGAAATTCCCGATCGGGTGGCGGGCTTGAATGCCGGGGCGGATGATTATGTCACCAAGCCCTTCAGCCTGGAGGAGCTTTTGGCGAGGGTGAGGGCCCATCTGCGCCGCGCCCATCCGGCCAACCCCAACCTGCTCCAATTGGAAGACCTGACCCTTAATCGAATTGCCCGGGAGGTGGCCCGCGATCGCCGCCTGATTCAGCTTACGGCCAAGGAATTTGATCTTTTGGAGTTTTTGATGCTGCATCCCCGGCAAGTGCTGACGCGCGATCGGATTTTGGAGGAGGTTTGGGGGTACGGCTTTGCAGGGGAATCCAACGTGATCGATGTGTACATTCGCGCCCTCCGCATCAAATTGGAAGCGGACAATCCCCAGCGGCTGATTCACACCGTGCGGGGGGTGGGTTATGTTCTCCGCAGCGGCGGCGCGGCTGGCTGAGTTGGCGCTCTCTCCCTTCCAATTTTGGGTTTCCCCTCTCCCTCCTTCAACAGGCTTCGACTTCCCTCAGCCCACCCTCAGGAGCCGGAAACCAGTTTATAGCTGTTTTGCATAGCGACGAGACAAGACAGATCGGGTCGCAGGGGCGAAGCCCCCGACAATGGTTCTATTGGACTTTCGTTGGGCAAGAAAAAACTGTATCAATTTTAATCAAAATGACTATATAGTCAATTTAATTAAGGGTGACGCGATTATAGTTGTTTTGACTGCCTTTAATCCCCTCTCCCTTCGTGGGAGAGGGGCTGGGGGTGAGGGCAAAATTGTCGCAAATACATTTGAAATGACTATAATTCCCCCGAAATCAGTTCGGTACAAAACGAAACCAGTTCGGTACAAAACGAAACCAATTCGGTGCAAAACGAAACCAATTCGGTGCAAAGCGAAACCAGTCCGGCCTTGGGTTGGCGCGAAGCTGCGGGCGGAGCGGCACCCCAACCCATCTCTCCATTCCCGGCACCTGCCCGAACATGGGATAATCGAAAAAATCGAGACAACAAATATGGGAGACGCCAAACGCCGCAAAGAGTCCCTAGGGCAGGATTACGGTCGGAGCGAGCCGGTTTTTTCGTGGTTGCCCGGTTGGACGAAAGATCAAGCCGCCCGGTTTGTAGCCCTTTCGACCCGAGGCGCCTGGTTGGGCATTTTTGGGCTGGTGGGCTTTTGGGTTACCGTCCGGTTGTGGGGCCGGCCCTGGGTTGGTGGCAAGTGATGGACTAGGCCCGATGGAATCCATTCCCCCCCTCGCCGATTTGCCGGCCCAGCCGTACTGGCTCAACGGCGATGTATCCCCAGCGCACCATGGTCAAATTGGGGTCTACGCCATCTTGGATCGCGATCGCACCGTCGTGTATGTGGGGCGATCGCGGGACATGGGAGCCAGCCTGCGGCTCCACGGTTTGCGCCAACTCGATCGCTGCGCCTGGGTCAAAAGCTTGGTGCTAGTCAAACCGAACGGGGCCTACCTCCAAGCCATCCAACAGGCGTGGCGGGAGCAAACCGGCGTGGGCGATCCAGAAGTCTGGGAAAAACCCTTGGATTGCCGTCCGTTGATGACCCCCGCCGAAGAAGCAACCCTGGCCCAAGCGGCCACCGAAGGGGAACGGGCCGCCGTGTTGAAAAACGTGGCGCGGCGGGTCGAAACCGAAATTTTGGGGCAGTTGGCCGCCCACGGGCTCACCTTTGCCGTCCGCTTCGACCCCAAACGCAAAAGCGAAGGGATTTTGGATGTGCGGTTTTAGGCGTTGCAAAATACGAAAGTGAATCATGAGAACGATAGTATAGCTATATTCGGGTAGGTTCGGACATCGAAGGAAAAGGGGGTTTGGGGGCTTCGCCCCAGTCAGTTCACCCTGCACCCCGTCCTAATCAAGCTTTTGCGACTACATATAGTCAATTTAATTAAGAATGAAGCGCCTGCGATTGTTTTGATTGCCTTTACTCCCCTCTACCCGCATGGGAGAGGGGCTGGGAGTGAGGGCAGGATTGTTGCAAACACAATTAAAATGACTACATAGTCATTTTAATTAAAACTGACACGGTTTTTCCTGCCCAACGAAAGTCCAATAGAACCAATACGGGGGCTTCGCCCCTGCGACATGACTTGTCTTGTCTTGTCTCGTCGCTATGCAAAACAGCTATACAGGCGCATTCTTATAGTCGTTTTAATTAAGAGTAGCACAATTATAGTTGTTCTGAATGCATTTACTCCCCTCTCCCAGGGAGAGAGAGGGGTTGGGGGTGAGGGCAAGACTGTCGCAAACACATTTGAAATGACTATATCCCCTAGAGCCAGTTCCCCAAAAGTACAAAGGGGGCCCAGTAGTAGGGATGGCGGTAGGTTTCGCTCGCGAGGAGGGCTTGCTGCGCTTTCTGCAAAGCCGACCCCCGGGAAGCTTTGCTCTCGGTGAGGTTGCGGTACAACTGCACCATCAATTGGGCAGTGGCTTCGTCGCTGACCGACCACAAAGAGGCAACGGTGCTGCGGGCCCCCGCCCGAACCGCGGTGCCGGCCAACCCCAAAGCCGCCCGTTTGTCCCCCACAGCGGTCTGGCAAGCGCTTAAAATCAACAACTCAATCGCCCGCTCCCGATCGCGCAGTTGCAGCAGACGGTTCAAATCTTCGATCTGAAGGCGTCCGTCCCAGGTCAACAAAAACGTGTTTTCGACCGTGGAACTGAATTGACCGTGGGTGGCCAGATGCACCACCGGAAACGGCGTATCCCGAATGGCTTTTTCCAAATCCTGGGTGGTGAAGCCGCGATCGACCAACACCCGGCTGGGCAAACTTTGGCGAATCCGATCCACCTCGGCGGCGACGTTGGGCAAAGGCGAAAACCCTTGGCGGCCTTCGGTGAGGCCGGCGGCGACGGCCCCCAAAGGCTGCGAGGTCAACGGTCGGGTATCCAACAGTTCCAAACCGGGGGTGACAGCAATTTTGAACCGCTCGGCCAAAAACTGCCGACCGTCGTGCAAAGCCGCGAAGGGAATGTTGCGCAGGGCCCCATCGGGCACAAAAACCAGGGTCGCCGCTTGGGCTTCGGCCAGGGCGGGTCGCACCAGCCAGTTGTAAAGTTGTTGGCTGCCGGTCAAATAATCCTGCGAAGTGGGATCCAACAAATCGGCCCGCAGTTGCTCGACGGTGGCTTCCAGTTGGGCCGTGGTCACGGCTTGTTGAAACCGTTGCAGGGGTTTTCCCGGAATTTGGTAAATCACCTCCAGGCGATCGGGCAACACAATCGGATACAAAATCATGGCGTTGGGATCGACCTGGGCCAATTCCACCGGTTGAGCGGTCAGGCAATCGTTCCGAAAGTAGTTGGTAAGCTCCGCTTGCTGCAAAGATTCCACCACCTGACGGGCTTGTATCAGTTCCGCTTGGCCGGGGTTGCCCCGCAACAGCAAACCGGCCAGCTCCCGATACACCGGCTCGACGCTCTCCCGAAAGGAAAACTGGGCGGTGGGAGCGGCCGCCACCAAGTCGCCCCGCAGGGTGTTGAGGGTGTCCACGGCAGCCCGGTAGGCGGCGATCGCCCCCGACAAATCTCCCTGTTGCTGCTGCAATCGCCCCAATTGCCACTGCCAACGGTACCCCAAATCCCCCATCTGCTCGGTTTCGGCCAGTTGCAGGGCGCGGCGGGTCAGGGCGGCGGCGGTGACCAGGTCGCGACCGGTTTCGTGCAGGTGTCCCAAGGTACCCCAAGCCAACGACAGGATGCGGCGATCGTCGCGGGTTTGGGCTTCGGCGATCGCCGTGGTGAGTTGCTGGGTGGCCGCTGGCAACAGGTTCAACGGCAACAAGCTTTCGGCAAAAACTACACGCTGTTGGCTGCGCAGGCGGCCCGGCGGCAAAATTTCCCAGACGTTTTCCAGATCAGGAAGGAGTTGTTGGGCGGCGGCCGAACGGTTGGCGGCGACCAACAAAGCAAACCGTTGCAGACGGGCCAAGGCAGCGGCTTCCCCGGTTTCCGCTTGGGCGTAGCGGGCCAAGGCCGGTTGGAGGGCCCCTTCATCCCGCAGGAGGTTGCCCCAGGCCAAATCGACAGCGGCCCGCTCGGCAGGGGTAGGGGCCAACGCGCGGGCCCGCTCCCAGGCGGCGATCGCCCGGGGGCTATCCCTCAATGCGGCCCACACTTCTCCTTGGGCGCGCTCCCACGCCCCCTGCAAAGAGGCCTCGGTATCTATGACCAAGGGTTGGACGGCGGTCAAAACCTCCAGGGCTTGCCGGTTTAACCCCATTTGTTGCAGGGCCTGGGCCCGGTTGATGGCGGTTCGCACCAGCCCGGAGCGATCGCCGGCGGTTTGGTACCGTTGCTGGGCGGTTTCCCACGCCGCGATGGCTTGAACCGGTTGCCCGATCGCCAGTTGCCAACTGCCTTCGGTGTGGTGCCACTGTCCTTGACGGCGGGCCGATACCCCCGCCAACCACGGCAAGGCTTGATCCAACGCTTGCCGGGCGATCGACCATTGTCCCAGGCGCTGCGCGGCCACCGCCACGTTGCTGAGGGCCGCCACCTGCCCATCCCGATCGCCTTGGGCGGCATACCCGGCGGCTGCCCGCTGCCACAGCGTCAGGGCCGCATCCACTTCCCCATCCCGGTATTGCGCTTGCCCCCGTTCCAGCCATGCGGACGGCGGCACCGCCACGTTGGCTGCCAGGGGGCCGGCCAAGGACAAACCGCAAGCCAACATCAACCCCAGCCCAAACCCCAAAACCCTCAAACCCCAAGTACGGGCCATACCCAAACCTCCTCGCCAGGGGCGATCGCTTCGGTGTGCGGGGGCACAACGGCCAGGGCGGTGGTGCCCTCCATGCCCCAAATGTTGCCAGAATTGTGCACTCCGGGGGCCAACCGAAATTTTGGGTAGCCCCGTTCCCAAATCAGGGTACCCCACAAATTGTGTTCCCGAGCGCCGGCCCCCGGCAACCGATCCAGGGTGGCACACCGCCAGGGCTCCCCGCGCCGGATTTCTCCCCCCAATTGCCGCAAAACCGGTGCCAAAAACCGCCAACCGCTCACCAAAGCCGATACCGGATTCCCCGGCACCCCAAAATACAGGGCGGGAAATTGGGCAAAGGTGGCAAACAACAACGGTTTGCCCGGCTTGATGGCGATGGATCGCACCGCCACATCGGCCCCCAACTCCGCCAGCAAGTCGGCGACCCAGTCGCTGTCCCCCACGGCCGTGCCCCCCGTGCTTACCACCGCATCGGCTGGGAGGGCCTGCCGCAACACTTCCCGCAACCGGGGGCGATCGTCGGGCACAATCCCCAAAACTTGAACGTCGCACCCGGCTTGCTCAAGCAATGCCGTCAACCCGTAGCGATTGGCATCGTAAACCTGCCCGACCGCCAGGGGTTCTCCTAGGGACTGCACCTCGTTGCCGCTGGCAAACAACGCCACCGTGGGGCGCCGGTGCACCGTCACTTCGGCGATCCCCGCCGCCGCGGCGTCGCCGGGATGGATGACCACGCGGTAGCGGAAGTCGAGCTTCTGTCCGGGCTGTAGCGTCACCGAGCCGTTGCGCTGCTTGTCGTCGAAGAAGTCGTGCATCGCCGAA
>JAAUUG010000113.1 GCA_012031195.1 Oscillatoriales cyanobacterium SM2_1_8 | reverse complement strand
TACCGCCCCCCGGTATTTGCGCCCTGGGGGACTGTGGGCCGTCGAAGTCATGGCGGGTCAAGGGCGATCGTCGCCCAGCAATTGGCGGCCACCGGGCATTGCCGCGATGTTCAAGTCCACCCCGACGACAACGGCCTCGATCGCTTTGTCACGGCCTACCGCCAACCCTAGCGATCGCCCAAAAAAATTCCCCAGCGGTTAAGGCCGGGGGATGGCGGGGGGAACCGGTTCCCCCCCTCCGCGCCAGGGCGCGATCTAGCCCAACACTTGGCGGGCGGTGGCCACCACGTTGTCTACCGTAAAGCCGAACTTCTCGTAACAGATGGGGCCCGGGGCCGAAGCGCCAAAGCGATCGATCCCGATGACCGCCCCTTCGCTGCCCACATACTTGTGCCAACCAAAGGTGGTACCGGCCTCGACTGCCACCCGTTTGCGGCAGGATGCCGGCAACACTTCTTCGCGGTAGGCAGCCGGCTGATCCTCAAACAATTCCCAGCAGGGCATCGACACCACCCGCACCGCTTTCCCTTCCTCGGTCAAGATCGCGGCGGCCTTGGTGGCCAATTCCAGTTCGGAACCGGTGGCAATCAGGATCAAATCGGGATTTTCGGCGGGCACCACCACGTATCCCCCCTGCTTCGCCCCTGCCACCGAAGTGCCGGGCAAATTCTTCACCCCTTGCCGGGTAAAGCACAACACCGAAGGACGTTTGCGCTCGGCGATCGCCACGGCATAGGCCGCCACGGTTTCCTTGGCATCCGCCGGCCGGTTCACCAACACATCGGGGGTGGCCCGCAACGAAGCAATGGTTTCGATCGGTTGGTGGGTGGGGCCATCTTCCCCCAGCACGATGGAATCGTGGGTCATCACATAAATCACCCCCACCTGCGACAGCGCCGACAACCGGATCGCCGCCTTCATGTAGTCGGCAAACACCAGGAACGTCGCGCCGTAGGGCAGCAAACCCCCATGCAACGCCATGCCGTTCAGGATCGCCCCCATGCCGTGTTCCCGCACCCCAAACCGGAAATTGCGCCCTTCGTAGGAACTCGCCTGAAACTCCGGCAACCCCTTCAAAAAGGTCATGTTGGAGTGGGCCAAGTCCGCCGATCCCCCCAGAAATTCCGGGAGCACCCCTGCCAACGCATTCAAGCAGGCTTCCGAGAGCAGCCGGGTGGATTTTTCCATTTCGGTCACGGGCTGCAACGCCGCTTCCCAGTTTTCCGGCAACCGGCCCGCCATCACCCGTTCAAATTCCGCCGCTTCCGCCGGATAGGCCGCCTGGTAGCCCGCAAACGTTGCGTTCCAAGCCGTTTCCGCTTCGGCCCCACGGGCGATCGCCTTGCGGAAATGGGCCAGGGCATCTTCGGGCACCACAAACGGATCGTAGGCCCAGTTCAGGTTTTGACGGGTGGCGGTCACCTCATCGCCCCCCAAGGGAGCCCCATGCACCTTCTCCGAACCCGCTTTTTTTGGGGAACCGTAACCGATGGTGGTGGTGATGACCAGCAGGCTGGGCTTGTCGACCACGGCCTTGGCTTCGGCGAGGGCCTGGGCGATCGCCTCCAGGTTGGTATCCCCATCGGGCACGTGCAACACATGCCAGCCGTAGGCTTCGTAGCGTTTGCCCACGTCTTCGGTAAACGCCAAATCGGTGCTGCCATCAATGGAAATGTGGTTGCTGTCGTAGAGGGCAATCAGCTTACCCAACTTCAGGTGCCCCGCCAACGACACGGCTTCGGAGGCTACCCCTTCCATGTTGCAACCGTCGCCAAGAATCACGTAGGTGTAGTGATCCACGATTTTGTGGCCGGGTTTGTTGAAGCGGGCCGCCAAGTGCGCTTCGGCGATCGCCAACCCACGGCGTTGCTGATGCCTTGGCCGAGGGGCCCCGTCGTCACTTCCACCCCTTCGGTTTCAAAATTTTCCGGGTGACCGGGGGTGCGGCTGCCCCACTGCCGAAATTGTTGGATGTCTTCAAGGGTCACGCTGTCGTAGCCGGCCAGGTGCAACAGGGCGTACTGCAACATGCAGCCATGGCCCGCCGACAACACAAAGCGATCGCGATCGACCCACTTGGGGTTTTTGGGATTAAACTTCAGGAATCGATCCCACAGCACGAAGGCCATCGGTGCGGCCCCCATGGGCAGGCCCGGGTGGCCCGATTTGGCTTTCTCAACCGCGTCAATGGCCAGAAAGCGAATGGAATTGACGCACAGGGTTTCCAAAGTTTGGGTTTGTTCGGGGGCCGCAACCATAGCCGCAATGTCCGCAGGGAATGTACATGGCCCATCTTCGCACCAAGGGGTACCCCATACAACCCATTTTGCCGCCCCCCGCAAGTTGTACAATTCTAAAGGTTCAAAATGGAGCGTGGGTGGCCGCCAAAATCACGCAGAACACGCAGGAATTGACCCTTCATGAAAAATTGGGCATCTACCGGAACGGGTATGGGTCTGGGTATTGGCCTGGGTATGGCTCTGGGTCTGGGGTGGATGGTGGGAGCGGGCGCCACCCAAACCGGGTTCCCCCCGGCCAGCCCCTCCGCCCTCGGCCTGCCGACACCGCGCTCCCGTACCCCTGCCCCGGATGACGATCCGCTGATTGAAAAGCGTCTAGGGCCATCCGGTCTGCCGACTTACCCCATCTCGCCGGTGGAACGGCGGGCCATGGAGCAGGAGTTGCGGGATTTGTTGGGGCGGGTCGAAAGCGCCCTGGCGCGGGCCGAGGTCACCCAAACCGGCAGTTCCCAAGCGTTGGCGGCCACCGGCGATCGCCTGCAAACGGCCCGGCAATTTTTGCGGGATTTGCCCCAAGCCGTGCAAACCCAGCCCCCGATCGCCCTGCGCTCGGCTTGGCAAGAACTGCGGCAATCCCTGTGGCGAGACTATCCCCGGGAATTGTTGACGGCGCTGCCCGAGGTGCGGGCCATTTGGTTGGATCGGGGCACCGTTGTCGGGGCCGGTTCCGAAGCCGGATTGCGGCGGGTGTTCGATCGCATGGCTGCGGCGGGGGTGAACACGGTATTCCTGGAGACGGTGAACGCCGGTTATCCCATCTACCCCAGCCGGGTGGCCCCCCAACAAAATCCCCTGACCCGGAATTGGGATCCCCTGGCCGCAGCCGTGAAGTTGGCCCGGGAACGCAACATGGAAATCCATGCCTGGGTGTGGGTGTTTGGGGTGGGCAATGTCCGCCACAACCAAATTGTGGGACTCCCGGCCAACCATCCGGGGCCGGTGTTGGCGGCGAATCCCCAGTGGGCCAACCTGGGGCAAAACGGGGCCATCTTCGCGGCGGAACGGAAGACCTTTTTGGATCCGGCCAACCCGGAGGTGCGGCGCTATTTGCTGGCGTTGATGCAGGAGATGGTTACCCAATATGGGGTGGATGGGGTACAATTGGACTACATTCGCCAGCCCCGCCACGATCCGGGGCAAGAGTTTGGTTACGGTCGGGCGTCCCGTGCCAAATTCCAGCAACTTACGGGGGTAGACCCCATTCACCTCACCCCCAACGATCGCTCGTTGTGGTGGTTGTGGTCGGAGTTTCGGGCCCGCCAAATTGACGAGTTTGTGGCGGAAGCCAGCCAAGCCCTGCGCCAGACCAAACCGAAGGTGGTGATTTCGGCGGCGGTGTTTCCGTGGGAGCCGCTGCGGCGGTTTCATCGTTTGCACCAAGTGTGGGAGCGTTGGGTCGTCCGGGGCGACATTGATTTGTTGGTGCCCATGACCTACGTGCCGGAAACCAGTCGGTTTGTGCGCCAACACGTGCAGCCGGTGATTGCGGGGGTGGGCAACGCGCCGGTGTTGGTGTTGCCGGGGGTGCTGATCCGCGATATGCCCGACCTCGAATTGTTGGATCAGTTGCAGGCGGTGCGGGATTTGCCCTCTTCGGGGTATTCCCTCTTTGCTGCCGAACATTTGCGCCCCAGCTTTGAGAGCGTGTTGCAAGACAACAGCCGCAGCCAAACCAACCGCGTGGTGCCTTTCCGGCAACCGTTTGTGGCGGCCCGCACCCGGTTTGGCAATTTGCAGCAGGAATGGCAAAACCTGTTGGACGGTCGCAGTTTGTGGTTGCGGGGGGCCATGTTGACGCGGTTTCAGGGCAAAATCGCCGAAATTGACCGATCTTTGGCGACGGTGGAAAAGACCCCAACGCCCGCCCATCTGGCCCAAGCCAAAAAGCAAATTGCGGAGTTGAACGACAGTTTGGAGGTGTGGCTACGGTTGGAGAGTTTGGAGCGACCCTACCGCCTCGACACCTGGAAAAATCGCCTCGACGCGATCGCCGCGATGCTGCGTTACGGGGCGGCCCGCGAACAACGGACTCCCCGCACGGCCCAACATGACCGATCCCTACCGTTGGATTGAGGACAAACTGGCGGCGATCGCCCGGGCCGGTTGGCATCGTCAGCCTCGGCTCAACACCCATTTGCTGGATTTTGGCAGCAACGATTATTTGGGGTTGGCCCGCCATCCCGCCCTCCAACAAGCGGCGATCGCGGCGATCGCGCAATACGGGACTGGGGCCACCGGTTCCCGGCTGGTGACCGGCCATCTGCCAATCCATGGCGAGTTGGAGACGGCGATCGCCCGGTTCAAATCCACGGCGGGGGCTTTGGTGTTCAGTTCCGGCTATTTGGCCAATGTGGGGGTCTTGAGCGCGTTGCTGGGGCCCCAAGATTTGGTGGTGGGGGATGCCTACAACCACAGCAGTTTGCAGATGGGGGCCCGCCTCAGCGGGGCGACGGTTTGGGTCTACCCCCATGGCGATGCGGCCGGTTTGGCGACCTACTTGCACCGTGCCCGGGCCGGATTTCGCCGCTGCGCGATCGTGACCGATACGGTGTTTAGCATGGATGGGGATGTGGCCCCCCTGACCAATTTACGGGCGATCGCCGAACAATACGACTGCATGATGGTGGTGGACGAAGCCCATGGCACCGGCGTTTTTGGCCCCCAAGGCCAGGGGGTGGTGCAACACTTGGACCTCGCCCCGCCGGTGGTGCAAATCGGCACCCTAAGCAAAGCCTTGGGCAGTTTGGGGGGCTACGTCGCCGGCAGTGCCTCCCTCATCGCCTACCTGCAAAATCGGGCCGCCACCTGGATTTACACCACTGGACTCGATCCAGCCGCCACCGCTGCGGCCACCGCGGCCATCCACCTCATCGGCCAAGAACCCGATCGCCGCGATCGCCTCTGGCAAAACGTGGCCCTGTTCCGAACCCTCGCCCAACACCACGGTCTTCCCGTCCTGCCCGTGGTATCTCCGATTGCGATCGTGCCCCTGCCCACCAACGAACAGGCCCTGGCGGTGTCGGCCCGGTTGGCCGAACAGGGATTTTTCGTGCCCGCCATTCGCCCGCCCACGGTGCCACCCCCGCCTCCGGGTGACCCTCCACGCCGACCACACCGCCGATCAAATTCAGGGTTTGGTAAAATGCCTCCAAACCTGTTGCTCGGTACCCACCTGTGCCCAAACTCTCGCGACCGCCCGATCCCCAAGACCCTGAATATCAGCAGACGGAACAAAACGTGAATGCGGTCTTGCACACCATGATATTTGCGGCGATCGCCACCGGCATCTGGTTTTTCCAAGAACTTTACCGAGCCGATTGGGCCTGGAGCGCCCCGGTTTTGAGCTGGTGGAGCGTGGGGTTGTTTGGGCATACCCACATTGTGATCTGGCGCGATCGCCGCCGCGTCACCCCCTAAGGTTGGCGAACCTAACCAAACATTTCGGCGCCGACGCTGGAGGAAAACACCGGCTCGACATGAATGGCCGAGACCCGGCGGGGACGGACAAACAAAATTTCCTGGCTGTTTTCGCGGGTGGGTACCGGTATCAGATCGTCTTCGGCAGCTTTGGGCGCAAATTTCCCTTTGTACCAGCCGCTGACTTCTTCAAGGGTGTTGAACCGCACATCAACCGTTTGGCTGCCCTCCATCAACAAATGTACGATGTATTCGCTGGGTTTCCGTGGCTCGCGGGGCATGGTGAACCTCTTGCCGGTACCCCCCCATTATTCCCTAGTTTGCCCCCATGGTCGAGGTTTCACGGTTGGCGATCGCCGTCGGCAATTCATCGGTGCGGGGGGCATTCTTCGCGGGCGATCGCCTGGTGCGGACGTGGCGATTTCCGCGGGATCAAGGTCTGGCGTCGGTGGCGACCTGGCAGGGCCCCTGGGCCGAAGTGTGGTTGGCGTCGGTGGTGCCAACGGTCACGGCCATCGACTTTGCCCCTTGGTGGCCCCACATCCGCACCGTCACTTTGCCGGACATTCCCCTCCGCAACCTGTACCCGACGTTGGGGATTGATCGGGCTTTGGCGCTGTGGGGAACCTGGCGACGGCGACCGCTGTTGGTGGTGGATGGGGGCACCGCCCTGACCCTCACCGGCGTGGATGGGGACGGCACTTTGGTCGGGGGCGCCATTTTGCCCGGACTCCATCGCCAGGCGCAAACCCTGGCCGCCATGGGCACTTTGCCGCCCGTAGACCTGACCGCAGAGACCCCCCGTTGGGCCCAAAACACCCCGGCCGCAGTGCGCAGCGGCATATTGTGGGGAGCCGCCGGGGCGATCGCCGGTTTTGTCCAAGACTGGCGGCAGCGTTTTCCCGATGGCGATGGGGTGCTGACCGGCGGAACCGGGACTTCCCTGCAGCCTTACCTCAGGGCCAGCGGGGTGCATGGCTTGCGCTGGGAACCCCACGCCATCTTTCTGGGGATGGAGCGGCTTTGGCGCACTTGTAGCTGTAGATAACTTGGTCAGGAAGGGGTGCAGGGGTGAAATCCCTGGCTGGGGGCGCAGCCCCCAAACCCCCTTTTCCTTCGATGTCCGAACCTACCCGAATGTAGCTATAGCTGACCTAAACCACCAGCCCTAAAATTTCGAGGGTTTCGATCGCCGCAATTGCCGGACGTGACGGCTGCGATCGCCGGCAATGCCCAAATCCGGCACAATCTGAAAGCAACGGGCGGCTTCCAACTCCCGCAACTCGGCAAAGCTGACCCAGGCAATGCAGTCTACCGGGCAGGTATCGATCGCCTCTTGCACCTGCTCTTCGGCATCGCCATCCTGGGAAATGGCCCGCGCCCGCCCGTGTTCCGTTTCTAGGGCAAACGTGTTGCGGGCCACGTAGGCACAGTGACCGCACCCAATGCAGGTTCCCTCATCCACATAAACCGCATTTTGCCGGAGGCTCCCCCCCAATTCCGGCTCCAAACCGTTGCGATCTTCGCCGTAGCCGTCGATCCCCCGATCCATAAATTTGCCTCCCCTCCCAGCCGCTTGTCCAACTGCCCCGCTAACTGACCCGTCAACTGCCCCGCCAACCTTCCTTCCAAATCGGAAGTGGGGGAGTGGCGGAAATCACTCCTTTTTTGCAACCAAAAGTCTGCAGGGGGCTAAGCCCAGCGCTGCAACACCACCCGCACCGAACCGTCCGCCTGGGGCACCGTCTCGGTCAGCGCAAACCCTCGGTTTTCGGCCTCCGTCACCACTGCTTGGTAGGCATAGCGTTGGGTGACCTTGCGCAAAAAGCCTTCCACCGTCAGCGGTTGGGCCCAATACTGCAAATCCGCCACCAATTCGTAGGCTTCTCCGTTCCACCGAAACCCAATGTCGTAGCCGTTGGTTTGGGGAATGGCGATCGCCGCATCGACGGTCTGCCCTTGGTAGCCCCGCACCGCCACCTCACCGCTTTTCCAATCCATTCCCAGATCGGTCAACGCTTTTTGCAAGGGGGTCAACTGCCGCAGTTGGGTCTTGATCTGACTAAAGTGAGACATGGCAGGCTTTGGTTTTGAAAATTGCTAAGAATCATTCTAGTCTGCCGTTGCCGGTACCCTCAATCCTCCTTATCAATCCGTTACCTATCCAGACCATTGACGGGGCCGATGTTTGCCGGTAACCAGGGTGACAGACAGCCCCTTGGCATCCGTGCTTGCAACGCAGATTTTGGCTACCAAGTTTGCGATTGGGCCGCGGTTTGGGTCTGATTTTGGGACAGCGGTTGGGCAAAATACTCGGCGGTGAGTTCGCAGGCGGTGACCGTGCCCAACGCCTGTTCAATGGCTTCGGTGATCGCCCGGCAATCGGCCCCCGCCAGTCCGTGAATGCGCTCTTCGACCCGGCCATCGGGATGGAGGATGAATTCGAGGGTTTCCATCGTGGTTGCGGCGGTTAAATTTATGTTTCAGTGTTTCCCAAGCCGCCGCCGCCGTCAAGAGCTTTACAAAATGCAATACAATCCCTAGGGCCACAGGGCGTAGCGATGGCAGAGCGAGAGACAGGGGTATGTATGTAGCGGGGGCATTGAGCGGCACATCGGCGGACGGGGTGGATGTGGCCGTGGTGGAAATTACGGGAGGGCGATCGCCTGCGGTCGGGTGGGGGG
>JAAUUG010000003.1 GCA_012031195.1 Oscillatoriales cyanobacterium SM2_1_8 | reverse complement strand
CTGCTGCGCCTAGCGCAAACCCGCAGCGGCGATCGCGAAGACCGGATCACGTTCGGGGCGATCGCTCCGGATTTTGACCGCCAACCGGCAGACGGGGATTTTCTTTGGTTTTTTGATCGCCCTGACCATCGCCCTGTTTTTGCAGGAACCGGTGTTGGAACCCTACGGCGGCGAAGTCTTTGGCATGAGCTACAGCGAAACCACCCGCCTCAATGCCTATTGGGGGATGGGGGTATTGGTGGGGTATGTGGTGGCCGGATTTTACGCCATCCGTCGTTTTGGCAAACAAAACACCACCGCCGCCGGATGTGCCGCCGTGGGGGTCAGCTTTTTGTTGGTGGGGTTGGCCGGGTTTGGGGCCAACGTGCCCCTGTTGTTGACGGTGTTGGTGGTATTTGGTGTGGCTTCGGGCATTGCCACCGCCGGGGCCATCAACCTGATGTTGGATTTGACCGCCGCCGAGACCGCCGGCACCTTTATCGGGGCGTGGGGTCTGTCCCAGGCTTTGTCCCGGGGCACGGCGACCACCTTGGGGGGGGGACTGCTCGACTTGGGGAAACGCCTCTTTGCGGAACCGGCCCTATCCTACGCCTTGGTGTTTGGGGTCCAAGCCTTGGTGGCCCTGGTTGCTTTTCTGTTGTTGCGGCGGGTGAACGTCGAAGAATTTCAGCAGGATGCCCAAGCTTCCCTGGTGGCTGTCCTGGAAACCGATTTGGACTAGATCACACCAAATTCCCCTCCTCTGGAGGGGCAGGGGTGGTGGTATAGTCATTTCAAATGTGTTTGCGACGGTCTTGCCCTCACCCCCAACCCCTCTCCCACGGAGGAAGAGGGGAGTAAAGGCAATCAAAACAATCGCAGTCGTGCCACTTTTAATTAAATTGACTATACTTCTCGGGAGAGACAGGGGGGGATACTCCTCTACAAGTATTGCTCCACCGTAATTTTCCCCTGCAACCCCAGTCAACTAGGTGGTGGCGGAGGTTTCGGGTTTGGTTTCGGTTGGGGTGGTTTCGGCGGCTTTCTTTTCCCGTTTTTTCCGTTCTGCTTCCACCAAATCCACCATCATTTGCCGGGCTTGGGCCACCTTCTCCAGGTTTGATAAATACAAATCCAAGTCACGGTTCAGGCGATCGCCCTGGCCCCAGGTTTCGCCAACTTGGGACAACAATTGCTTGCGGGGTTCGGTCTCCGCCAATTCCGGCGCTTGGAGGATTTCCAGCAGGGTGTACAGGCCAATGGCAAAGGCTCGGCTGTATTTGAATTGGGGGTTGCCCAAGGCTTGGCGGGCCAAGGGTACCCGGTCTTCGCCCCCTTCCCCCTTCGTCAGCAGAAACCGCACCGCCTCCGGCTGTTGGGTGGCCCAGTCCCGCAACGCCGCCCCATCCCGCTGCAGGCGCTCCCGATCGAAGGTCAGGGCTTGGCACAACGCGGCAAAAATTGGATCCCGATCGCCCTCTTGCCGGTACCCGGCCATAAAGCGATCGAACACCGTGACCACCCCCAGGGCAAACACTTCGTCGTAGCGGAAATTTTGGTTTACCCGGAGCAAGTGCAGCTCCACCAGCAATTCATCTACCACCCGCCGATAGACGGATTCTATGGGTTTGGCAAAGGCTTGCAGAAAAGCCCGCTTGGCATCGGCAACGGTTGGGACGGTGTTCACGGAAACAATGGCATCAGAACAATAGCTACTTTAACACTGCCTACTCAATGGGGGCAGTCAAAATGTGTTTGAGGGCGGCCAGCCCCTTCTTGACCTGACGGGAAACCGTGACGGCGCTGATCCCCAAGCTGTCGGCCACTTCCCGATAGGTAAATTCTTTGATGAACACAAACTCCAGGATTTCCCGGGTGCGATCCTCCAAAGTGTCCAAGGCTTGGTACAGCCGCAGGCTATCTTCTTGCGCCAACTGAAAACTGCAGTACTTGCGATCGGGCATCAACTCCCCCAAAGAGGCCGAGCTGTCTTCGTGCTCGTTGGCGGGGGCATCCAAACTGAGGGGAACCCGGTTTTGGCAGGCCAGGCGCACGTTTTGCCAGTCTTCTAGGGAAATGTTGAGGGCTTGGGCCAATTCGCGATCGCTGGGTTCCCGTTGCAACTGCCCCCGCAAACGTTGCTGCACTTTGCTGCCGTGTTGGTAGGTGGCCATCCACTGCCGGGGAATCCGTACCGGGGACACGCGATCGCGCAGGTAGTGTTGAATTTCGCCGCGAATGTAGGGAATGGCAAAGGTGCTAAAGGCGTGGCCGCGACCCGGATCGAACCGCTCGATCGCCCGGATCAGGCCCATCACCCCCACCTGCAACAAATCCTCGAAAGGTTCGGTACATTGGTTGGCCCAGTGGTAAGCTTCCTTGCGCGCCAGCCCAAGGTTGAGGTGCACCAACCGGTTGCGCAGGTCGGTGGAGGGTTGTTGGAGGTAAGCCTGCAACAGGCGCAGGGTTTCGCAGCGCAACGGGGCCGAGGGGGTGCCGCCGGTGGGCTCTGCCTCGGTTTCCAGAGCATCGAGTTCGGGAGGAGGGGCCAGGTGGGGCTCATCGGCAACCGCACCATCTTTCTCCTCCAAAATCGCCGCCACATCTTCCGCCAAAGCCCGCAAAGCCGGTGTCAGCCCCCCTGGGGGAGGCCCCTCTTCCGGCAAACTTTGGGCGTGGCGATCGCGGGGCATCGGGCATCCTCAACAACAGTGGGCGGTCTGGGATGAATCGGTCTAGGATAAGCGGGTTTTAACAACGGGATGGGGCGCACGAACCCAAGACCGAGCAAAATACGAGGTCGGGTTGGCCGTCACGCCATACATTCGGCGCGGCATTCCCATTTTCAACCAGATTCGCAGCCGTGGCAATGTCCCATCGGCATTGGTCCCATCGGCATTGGGTAGATTGGCGGGCGGTAAAATGGATGGCCTTGGCATCGATCTCCGGCTCAGACCCCGCCCCAGGGATTGGTTCCCCTGCCCGCCTCTTTGCGCACCGGATGGCAAGTTGGGTTGGGCGCTGGATGGGGTGTGGGAGCAGACATTGGAACAGGTGTTGGAACAGGTATTGGAGCGGGGTTGCCAAATGGGGGCGATCGCCGCCCAATACATCGTTGCGAAAAATGAAGCAGAAGCCATAACCACAGAGTTGACCGGCAATGGTATCGGCGCTTGCAAAAAGCAGAACTGGATACAGCATACGACATCGCCCCCCGGATGGCAGTAATCTCGATCGCACCGGCGCACCATGGCAGACCCCACTCGGAAGGCTAAAGCGTTGACCAAGTGTTGATGCGGGAAAGGGCAAGTTTTTGTACATTTTTGCGGTGATTGCCCAAAGGTCTCTACCAAAGTTTCTGTGTTAGAGTTGCCGCCAAAAGTCTAGGGGTGGCTTCTCGGAACGCACAGATTAGAGGATCGCAGCATGGCACTTTTGACAACCCAATTGACCAGCGCCACCCCGTCAGCTACGGGTACCACCCCTCAGCAGGTGGTCAACACACTTCTGGGCGCCGGCGTAACCATCACCAACATTACCTATCAAGGGGCTTTGGTTGCCGCTGGTTTGTTTCAAGATAACAGCACTCCTAATCCCCAAGGCTTTGATATTGGGTCTGGCATCATCCTGAGTACAGGCAACATTGCGACCGCCAATGGCCCCAATAACCTAGACAATGCGGGAACGGATTTGGGACAACCCGGTTTGCCTACCCTGGATGCTTTGGTGGCCCCCAAAACCACTCGAGACGGAGTTTTGCTGCAGATTGATTTTATCCTGGATGCCCCGATTGCTAAGTTTCGCTATGTGTTTGCATCCGAGGAGTACAACGAGTTTGTTGGCAGCTCGTTCAACGATGTTTTTGGCTTTTTCCTGAACGGTCAAAACATTGCTTTGATTCCGGGGACAACGTCGCCAGTTACCATCAACAATGTGAACAATGGCTCAAACTCTGTTTTCTTTCGTGACAATGATACCAATCGTCCCAACACGCCTTTTGAAACTCAGTTTGATGGTTTTACAAGGATTTTGACGGCTGGGGGCACGGTCAATCCCGGTGTCGTGAACACGATTGTCTTGGCGATCGCCGATACTTCTGACGGAATTTTCGACTCGGCGGTATTTTTGCAGGCGAGTAGTTTTTCCAGCACCGCACCGGATTTGGCCGTTACCAAGGTGGACACACCCGATCCGGTAAGTGTTGGGAGTCGCGTCACTTACACTATCACAGTGACCAACACCGGTACAGAGGACGCCACGGAGATTCTGGTGCGCGACACCCTGCCCACAGGGTTTACAGATATTCAAACCTCTGTCAGCGGCGGCGGTTTTGTGGCTACGGTAAACGGCAACGTTGTAGATTTTGGCAACGGTGCCGTAAAAATTGGTGAAACATTTACTTTGACCGTTTCCGCCCTTGTACCCGAAAACTTTTTGAGCGGTGCCACGGAAGTGCAAAGGGAGGTGGAAAATCTCGTAGAAGTTGACCCGTTGGGACTAATTTTCGATTTGGATCGAACCAACAATGCCTTTGTCGAAAAAACAACGGTTGTCGATCCGATCGTTGCCGACATTGCCGTCAACAAAACCGACCAGCGCACAACCGCCGCACCGGGCGACCTGGTGACGTACTTGATGTTGGTACAAAATCTCGGCCCTAGCATTGTCAGGAAGAGCGGCGCAGATATAGAAGTACCGGTGGTTTTGACCGTCTTCGATGACTTGCCAGCGGGGTTGACCAATGCCACGTTCACAGCTTCGGGAACCGGGGGGGCCACGGGCTTTTTGACCAGCGGTTCGGCGGAGATTTTGAAAACCACGGGTGACCCCGGTGTGACCTTGCCCCTTGGCGCATCGGTTACCTACGTGATCAGCGGTACGGTCACGGCGCCGGTTGGTACGGTTTTGGAAAACCAAAGCCGGTTTGTTGCGCAGACCCCCATTGCCGATCCCAATCCTCTTAACAATGTTGGCCTGGATCGCACCACAATTGTTGGTACAGGGGAATCTCCTAGTGCAGGGGTGCTGGTTTCGATTGTGGCTAGCGATCTGACGGCGGCGGAGGCGGGCAGCGACCCTGGACGGGTCACTTTTACCCGTACGGGCAGCACAACCGATCCTTTGACGGTAGCGTTTTACCGTGGGGGGAACCGGCCACCAACAGCGTGGATTACGAAAGCATTGGTGGGATTGTGGTCATTCCGGCGGGCGGCAGCACCGTCGATTTGCCCATCGTACCCATCGACGATGCGTTGGCGGAAGGCACGGAAACGGTGGTGCTGACCCTGTTGTTGTTGTCAGGCTACAGCCTCCAATCGGGGGTGTCGGCGGCCACCGTCGAAATTTTGGACAACGATGTCGCCCCTGCCACGACTTCAACGCCCACACCAACACCCACCCCAACGCCTACCCCTACCCCATCTCCCACGCCAACTCCAGTGGCAACCGTGCCGCCCCTGTCGGTACCGGGTGCCCCTATCGCTCCGCCGACGGGCAATACGACTGGCGAATTGGTTGGTGGTTTGTTGGTCTTGGCTCAACCCACAGCCAATACGGTCCCGCCTGCATCTTTTCAGGGATTGCCGACCGGGATTCTGCCAGCTTTTGGATTCTCGGGGGGCTTTTTCAATTTGTCGGACGGGCCCGACCAAGTTTCGCTCGATCGTTTCCAGACGGGGGGAGCGCCCATCCGCGGCCTGTCGGGGAACGATTTCATCATCGGCACCGAAAACCCGGAAGATATTGCCGGCAACCAAGGGTTGGACACGATCTTTGGGGCAGGGGGCAACGACATTTTGCGGGGCGGGGCGGGTTCGGACTCCCTCGATGGCGGCGATGGAAACGACAACCTGTTCGGCAACATGGACAACGATACGTTGTTGGGGGGCCCGGGCAACGATTTGCTGCGGGGCGGTCAGGGGGATGATGTCCTCTTTGGCGGCCCGGGCAACGATACCTTGGTGGGAGACTTCGGCCAAGACTTTTTGACCGGTGGCCTGGGTGCCGACTTGTTTGTGTTGCGACCGGGGGCGCCGCGGCGACCCAACTTTCTCGCGCCGATGTGGTTGTGGATTTTCGAGCCGATGAGGGCGATCGCATCGGGTTGGCGGAAGGTCTGAACTTCAACAACTTGGTGTTTGGGTTTATCGAGTTGGCGATCGACAGCGAGACCCAGGCGGTGGGTTCGACAACCATCCGCAACGGCACCAACGGCGAATGGTTGGGGGTTGTCCGGGGGGTAGCCCCGAGCTTCTTGGCGGCTAGTCCACAACTGTTCCAAACGGCGTTTATCTAAGACCTTTTTGTTGAAACAATCTGCTGGGGCCCTCCACATGGAGGGCTTTTTTTAATCTGGGGCGATCGCCTCTACGGTGCCCCGTCGGCATGGAAGCTTCTTCGGCATCGCCGCCACCTCGAGCGCCCGGTCGAACACAAAATGGCTTACTTTGAAGTGCTCTTCATTGGTTGACAATCCGCTCTGGATGGACGGGTGTGTGCGTAGCCCACTGAAGGCGGAGGGAGGCCAAATGGGGTAGTCGTTTTAATTAAAATTGATACAATTCTTTCTTGCCTAACGAAAGTCCAATAGGACCAATACAGGGGCTTTGCCCCGGCGACCCGTTCTGTTTTGTCTCACCGCTATGCAAAACAGCTAGGGGATGAGAGAAACCGAAGAAGCCCGGCCCCAAGAGTCTTTCGCTAACGACAGGCGTTAGGTTGGGGAGACAAGGCGGCCATCTTCCATGTAGACAATGCGATCGGCAATGTTGAGGATGCGGTTGTCGTGGGTAATCAGCAAAATCGTGCAGCCGTTCTCTTTGGCCAAAGCTCGCATGAGTTCCACCACCTCCCGCCCAGATTGCTTGTCGAGGGCGGCGGTGGGTTCGTCCGCTAGCACGATCTGAGGACGGTTGACCAAAGCCCGGGCGATCGCCACCCGTTGCTTTTGGCCCCCGGAAAGGCTGTCGGGATAGTAATCGAGGCGATGCCCCAACCCCACAGCTTCGAGCAGGGCGATCGCCGCACCATCCAGATCGATGCGACCGTCGTCGCACAGTTCTAAGGCCATCCGGACGTTTTGCTTGGCGGTGAGAAAGCCCATCAGGTTGTGGGCCTGAAAGATGTAGCCGATGTGGCGCCGCAGGGCGATGAGGTCGGCTTTGCTTGCGCCACAAACTTCTTGCCCCAATACTTGCAGGCTTCCTTCCTGGGCCGATCGCAGGCCGCCCATCAGCGTCAGCAGTGTGGTTTTGCCCGATCCCGAAGGCCCGGTCATAATGACGATTTCCCCGGGGACAATGGCGAGGTTGATGTCAAACAGGGCTTGCTTGCGCAGGTTGCCCGTTCCAAAGTAGTGGTTGAGTTGACGGGCCGCAATGGCAGGTGGCGCGGCGATCGCCTGTTCCGGATCGGCAGCGAGCATAAATCCTTTCTCCTCTCAAAAAATATCGGCAGGGTCGGCGGTTTGCAGCTTGCGGAGGGCGATCGCCCCCGAAGCCGTACACATCACCAGGGTCAGGGCAAACACCGTCAACGCCCGCTCTACGGTCATGCGAATGGGGAGCATGGTGGCGGCGTAGGCCAGTTGGTAGAGGCCGCTGGCGAACAAGAAGCTGGGGATAAACCCCAAACAGGCCAGCAGCAGCGCTTCTTGAAACAGCACGACCAACAGGTAGCGATCGGCATAGCCCATGGCCTTGAGGGTGGCGTACTCCGGCAGGTGGTCGGAGACATCGGAGTAGAGGATTTGGTAAACGATGACAATGCCAACGATAAAACCCACCACCACCCCCAGTCCGAAAATAAACCCGATCCCCGTGCCCGTTTCCCAATAGCGACGCTCTACCCCCGCCCACTCTTCGGTGGTGAGTACCTGCACATCGTCGGGCAGCGCTGCGGCGATCGTGGCTTTGACCTGTTGCGGGTCGGCCCCCGGTGTCAGGCGAATCAGTCCCAGTTCGATGCGATCGGCGGCGCGATTTGGAAACAGTCGCAAAAAGGTGGAATCGCTGGCAATGACGTTGCCATCGGCCGCAAAGGAAGAACCCACGGCAAATAGACCGCTGACCCGCACGAGCTTGTCGTTGAGTTGGGCCTCCAGTTCTCCGTTTTGGGCGAAGGCGGTGGCAATGTCGCCGTACTCCGGTCGCCCGGCTCGGTCGAACAGCACACGATCGAGTTGTTGGAGTTGGCGGGCCTGCTGGCGCAAATCGGGCAACTTTACGCCCGGGTCCCCCGGATCGATGCCCCAGACAAGAATGGTGCGGTTTTGGCGCGTTTCGGGGTTGCGCCATTGGCCCGAAGCCACGTACAACGGTGTGACGGACTGCACGCCCGAAATGGCCAGGGTTTGGTAAAGCCGCTTCCGTTGAAAGCTACGGGTGGCAAACAGCGTTTGAAACTGAGGACTGGCGATCGCCAGATCGGCCGCAACCATTTCGCGGTAGGGTTTCATGGCCGAATCGTACAGCGCACCTTCAAATCCCATCTGCACAAACATCAGCACATCGGCAAACGCAATGCCCGCAAGGGCGGCGAGAAAGCGGGCTTTGTTGCGGGTCAATTGCAGCCACGCAAGGGGGGTTTTTCGCAGCCAGCGGCGTAGCATCTAAATGTATCCTCGCGATAGGGTAGACAAGGGACAGATGGGGTTGGCTATGGGGTTTTCTTCCCTCGCCTGATTTCAGAGAGGGTCAGCAGATCGGTGGCAAGCCTTCAAGGCGTGAATTCGACGAAGATTTGGCTGAAAGTTTTGCCCAGTCTAGGTTTCTTGTTTTCCCTCATCCCCTGACCCCTTCTCCCAAGTAGGACGAAGGGGAACCATGAGGTTTTTTGGCTCCCTCTCCCACGTTGGGAGAGGCCTGGGGTGAGGGCCACCCCAAAACCAAGGGCGGACTAAAGATAAGGAGCAAAGGGAGTGTCAGGGTTGGCGGGACATCCCCCGTTCGATCGCCGCCCCGGCCAGCCACTCCAAGGGTTTGAAGAGTGCCAGGGCGATCGCACAATTGATAACGTCGGGGTCGATTGATAACGTCGGGGTCGTAGGCTGCGTAGTACTCCAGATCGGCGATGGCAGCCAGAAGCACTCCGGTCAACCTATGTCCCACAACCAAGGCCAACGGCGGCACGTTCATGGCTCCTCCTGGGGCGATCGCCGCATCGTCCACAGGCGGGGTGCATCGTCCCCAATTCGCACCTCTTGGCACACCTCAAATCCCTGGCGCTGGTAAAAGCGCACGGCGCGATCGGTAGATGTAAAGAGGTAGCACGAACGACCGTCGCGATCGGCCCGCGCCAAAATGGGCCACAGCAATGCGCTGCCAATCCCACGACCTTGCGACTGGGGCGATACGGCCAAACCATCCAAATACCAATGGGGAGCGGGACAGTCCCTTTCCCGCCAGGCTTCGATCTGCGAAAAGGTGGTAGCAAAGCGGTACGTGTTCCCCCAACCTGTCCGTAAACACAACTTCACCGCCAAAGCGATCGTGCCGACAAAAGAACCCGTCGGCATCCCCGGTGGCACCCAAACCGCCACCCCCTCCAGGCGATCGCCCGTGGTGTAAATCTCTTCAAAACCGGCATCGTTTTCGATGACGTGCTGCCACAACTCCTGCAATGCCGGCAATCGGCGGGTTGTGTCGGGTACGAGGTACCCTGCCAGCGGGTCGTCATAAAAGGTTTCTGCCATTAACTGCGCCGCCGCTGGCCGTTGGGGCAACGGCAACGGTATGATGCCAACGCTCGAAATCTGCATCGCGACTTCTCTCCTCAAAAATGTGGGTTTACGCAAAAGTCTTCGCTGGCTGGACGGTCTGAGAACCGCCCGCCCGTTCTGGCTACGTCCCAGAGACGGCAATCCGGCCCTGAATTTGGAGGTTGGTGAGGGCGGCCACCCGGCGGCTGCCATCGGCATCGAGACGCACTTTCACCCTCACAACGCGGCGATCCAGGTTTTCGCCAGGCTCGTTGCTGGCCACCTCCTGCGATCGCACCTGCAAACCCACCTCCGAGACCACCCCCCGCACTTCCCCGGCAAAGGCTTGCCCAACGACTGTGGCCGGTTGACCGACGCGTACACGCCCCACATCCGTTTGATAAACCTCCAACACCGCCACCATGCGATCGGTGGCTCCGAGTTCGACGATGCCGTTGTCGCCGATCTTTTCCCCCACCCGGGTGGGTACGGCCAGCACTTGTCCGGCCTTCGGGGCGCGAATGTAGGCTTGGGCCAAACCAACCTCGGCCCGCTGCAGGGCCGCCATGGCGCTTTCCACCTCCCGCATTTGGGCCGTCCACTATCCACCGGCCGGACCTTCGGCAATGCGCTCGAGGGTGCTTTGGGCTTCGGCCCGTTGGGCTTGCAGGGTCTCCGCCAAGCGATCGCGGCTGGCTACGGCTTCTCGCCACTGGGCCCGGGCGGTTTCGGCCGCCAACCGCTTGCTGTCCAGGCTCGATGGGGAAACAACCCCCTCCCCGGAAAGACGTTGGAAGCGCTCGTATTCCGCTTCGGCAATCCGCACCTCCGACTCCCAACGGGAAATGCTGGCGTTTTGGACGGCAATGCCGCGACCCAACTCCGCGTTTAACCGCGCGATCGCCGCTTTTTGGGCCGCAATCTCTCCGGATTTGGCCCCGGCCTGGATTTGGGCCAACCGCGCCCGGGCAATGGCTACCTGAGCCTTGGCCTGCTGCACCTCCTGCGCCAGGCGCCCCTGGGAATCGAGCACGGCCACGATCTGGCCCGACCGTACCCGATCGCCCTCCCGTACCCGCAACTCAGCCAGGCGATCGCCATCCAATGCCACCGGAGCCGCAAGTCGAATCACCTCTCCCTC
This sequence comes from Oscillatoriales cyanobacterium SM2_1_8, assembly GCA_012031195.1. Taxonomy (GTDB): domain Bacteria; phylum Cyanobacteriota; class Cyanobacteriia; order Pseudanabaenales; family Pseudanabaenaceae; genus UBA8156. The sequence continues at coordinate 23,524 of JAAUUG010000003.1, read as the reverse complement.
CGGTTCCAATCGCCCCAGCGCGGCCACAACCAGCGGTACGATCGCCGCGCCCCCAGCCTCGGCTGCGATTTGAGGCGATGCCGCCCGGTTGTCGCGGCCGAGGCTCGCCCACAAAGCTCCACCCACCGCCAACGCCAGCCCCACCGCCGCGCCTCTGCGCCAACCTGAAGGACTCCGAAACATCGCTGCCATGCCCTTTCTCCCAAAACTCTGCTGAAAAACTGCAAGCATCGAAAAATTTGGCAACGCAAAACCGTGCCACCGCCCCCAAGGCGATCGCCAAATAGACGGTCGGTTAAACCCGCTACGCCGTCGTCCGGGTTAGGTTCAACAAATAGGCGATCGCTTGGGCGTTCATCCCTTCCTCAAGGGCATCAAACCCAAACAGCCCGTTCATTGTGAGTCCATCCAGGGTCAGCAAGATGACTGCCACCACTACGGCATCGACCCCGCAGCCATAGGCCTGCTTCTGCCACTCCCGCAGCTTTTCCAGCAGCGGGGCCAACAGATTGCGATCCTTGGCGATCGCCACCAACAGGCTCGACTGCAAGGATGCGCACTCCCGCTCGAACGTATCCGATGCTCGAATGTAGGCACGCAACCATCCCCCCATTGACCATGGGCCGCTCTTCGTGCCGTAGCTCTTCCGCCAACATCTGCTCGAACTGAACGATGAGATTCTCGACCATCGCCACCAGCAGCGCCTCTTTGCTGGGGAAGTGGTAGAGCAAGCCGCCCTTGCTCACCCCCGCCTCCTTGGCCACCGCATCGAGCGTGAGCGCCTCCGCTCCCGCATGCAAGGCCACATGGTAAGCAGCTTGCATCAGGGTTTCGTGCGTTGCTCCGGGCGATCGCCCCGTTTGCCGGGTTGTTTCGTCTCTACCTTCATGGCTCGCTCCGTCATCTCTTTCCTAAATCTCTTGACGACCTACCTCAGCCCTTGGCGCCAAGACGGCAGCCCAAAGCCGCACAACAGATTGCCAGAGTTCCACCGCCCCCATGTTTGCAAACCGTCTGGACGGTCAACAACAAATCAACTGTACCGTCTGGACGGTTAAGTGTCAAGGGGTATGGAATTTTGGACAATCCCTGCCGGCGGGCCTTGGGGTCATCGGCAGGGTCAGGGGGCGATCGCCTCTACGGTGCCCCGTCGATACAGCAGCCGGCCGCTGCGTTTCACCAAGCGCGGTTCAATGCCGGCCGCCGCCAACCGCTCTACGGTTTCGGTGGGGGGGCACGCCAGCATAATGGAAGCTTCTTCGACATCGATCCACTGCTGGGCAAACTTGGCCAAAAGGTCGGCGGGGGGCTCGCGCCGCAACATTGCCAACAGGGTTTTCAACAACAGCCAGCAGGCAAGGGCATCGTCGGCGGCCCGGTGCGATCGCGCGATCGGGAAATTGAAATGCCGCACCAGGTTGGGCAAACTCCGAGAGGGCAAGTCCGCCAACAGCAACCGTGAGAGCTGTACCGTGCACAACTGTTCTTGGGCGGGTCGGACAAAGGCAATGCCCAAACGGGCCAACTCTCGCCGGACAAAGGTGTAATCAAAACTGACGTTGTGGCCCGTCAAAATGCCCGACTGCAGCACCGACACGTACTCGGGCCACACCGAGCGGGGGGTGGGAGCCTGGGCCAACATCGCCGGCCGGATGCCGGTAAACTGCTGAATGCGGGGCGGAATGGAAATGCCCGGATCGATCAAGTCGCTGAGTTGGAGGGTGATGCCCTCCCGCAGACTGGCCCGCACCACCGCCACCTCGATCGCCCGGTCGAACGCAAAATTGCCGCCTGTGGTTTCCAAGTCAATCACCACAAACGTTTCGTCGGTCAAATCGTAGTAAAAATCCAGCAACGCTTGCGATCGCATGGTCTAGGGCAAGAGGTACGCCGCGCACTCCCGGCGATAGGGTTCGTCCAAGTGTGCCACACCCTGGGTCAGCAACGAACGGTTGACGTTTCCATCGGCAAACACTTCCGCCACCAAGCGCCCGTAAGCATCTTTGCTCAACACCCGCAACGACAAGGATTTGCCCCACAGGGCTTCCCGCAAAGCCCGCCGCGCTTGCCGTCCCCCCGGGGCTTCGAGGGATGGGGTGCCCACACACGCCAACGTGATTTTGGTTTTGATGCCGTTCTGCAACAAGGCAAAATTGTCGCCGTCAAAAAACTGCAACAGGGGGGCCATAGCCGCGGCGGGCCTGCCGCCCCACCCCAACATCGCCACCAGTACACCCACCCAAATCCAACCTCCCATAGCGGTTCACAAGTCCCAAGAGAGGGGATTGTCGTCGAGGGCATCGGTGACGAGTCGCCCCCAGGTTTCGATCGCCGCCAGGGTGCTGGGCTCCAGCGACAACCGCGCCGCTTGGGCGTTCTCGGTGGCCTGGGCCGGGGTGCGTGCCCCCACGATCGCATGGACTGGGGCCCGACCCGTCCGGGGCAATCAACCACGCCAACGCCAAATTGCCCAAAGCAATGCCCAGTCCGTCGGCGATCGGTTCCAGCCCCGCCAAAGCTTCCTGCACCCGCCCATAGTTGACGGGGTCAAACAACCGATGCTTGGCCCGAAACTCGGTGGCCGCTGGGCGATCGCCCCCCCGATACCGACCCGCCAACAGCCCTTGGGCCAAAGGCGAATAGGCCAACACCGAAATTTGCCGTGCGCCGCAGTAAGGAATCAAATCCTTTTCCACCTGCCGCCAAAACAACGAGTAGGGGGGCTGGATCGTGTCGATGCGCCCGTAAGCCTCAGCTTCCTGCAACTGCGCCAACGAAAAATTGGACACCCCGATCGCCCGGATTTTCCCTTGCTCCTTCAGCAGGTTCAAGGCCGCCATGGTCTCGCCAATGGGAACGAGATCGGTGCCAAAACTCCCCGCCGGCCAGTGAATTTGATACAAGTCAATAACTTCGGTTTGCAGGTTGCGCAAAGAGCGATCGCAGGCCGCCAACACCTCGGCGCGCCCCAAGTGGTTCGGAAACACTTTCGTGAGCAATTGCACCCGATCGCGATCGCCCGCGAGGGCCTGGCCCACCATCCGCTCGCTGTAACCGTCCCCGTAAATTTCCGCCGTATCAAAAGTGGTTACCCCGGCCGCCAACGCCGCCCGCATCGCGGCGATGGATTCGGCATCGTCGATGTTGTCCCAACCCCGCTTCCCGGCCTGCCACGTCCCAAAGATCACCGTGGTGGCATCAATACCGGAGGTGCCCAGGGGGCGAGTAGGCAAAGCAACCATAGGACAAACCTTAAAAGGGCGTTTTGATTTTCGGCTCTTTGTAATTCAATTCCTTCAGCCGCCGCAGAATGAACCCGTAGTATTCTTGCAAAAAGGATTCCAGGGTGGTCAAAGAGTCTGGATCGATGCCAAACACCCGGCAGGTTTCCGCCATGTCTTCCGTCAAAGGGCGATCGCCCGCCAACACCTCCACAAAGGCCATCCGCTCCGATACCCCATAGCCCCACTCAAAAGCCAACGCCAACTTGCGCACAAACCGGAACAACCCCAACGGCATGTTGGCCGTCCGCGCCGTCTTCCCGGAAAACCGCTCGCATTGCCGCACAATCTCGCTGGGGGAGTAGGCCCGGGGCCCGGCGATCGCATAGGTCTGACGGGCCGCCGCCGGCAAGGTCAATGCTTTCACCGCAAACCGGGCGATGTCTTGGGTGTTGGCGTAGGCCAACGGGCATCCTTCCCCCGTCAACCAAATGCTTTGCCCCTCCAAAATGGGGATGGCATATTGCCCAATCAACCCCTGCATGAACCCCGCCGGCCGCAAAATCGTGAAATCCAAAGCGGTTTGGTGCAAAAACTTTTCCGTACAGTGCTTGATCTCCATCAAGGGTACCTGGGGGAAATGCTCCGCCGCCAAAATCGAGAAAAACAGAAACTTTTGAATGCCATGGCGCTCCGCCGCCTGAATCAGCGCCACCTTGCCAAACCAATCCACCTGCCGAATCCGCTGCGCATCGTTGGCCCGGGTGGTAGCCGCATCCACAATCTGTGTGATGTCCTCTAAGGCCGGCGCAAGGGTCGCGGGCTTGGTCAAATCCCCCCGCACCAATTCTGCCCCCCATTCCCGCAAAAATCCCGCCTTCTGAAAATTCCGCACTAGGCAGCGTACTGGCAGCCCCTCATCCAAGGCCCGCCGCACCACTTGGCGACCCAATGTGCCCGTTGCCCCTACCACCAGTAAGCTCATAGTTGTTGGTTAAACCTGTCGTGAATAACGTCGTGGCTAAAAAGAATTGTTAACGTATATTAACTTATTCGGTCGCGCGCGCAAATTCCAGGTATTGCCGGCCCAGGGCGGCCACCGCCAATGGTAGAGCCGTTCGCCATCTTCTGGGGTGGCCACGGTCGGATCGGAACCCATGCGGCCATCGGGGTAACGTTGCCGAAAGTCCTCGGGGCTAAAAATGCCGCTGTCGGCGGGAGCCGGCCCCAACGGCAAGCGCACCACCCGCCCCGTGACGTGCATGGTGAGGGCGATTTCGCTGGGGGTGGCGTGGGAGCCTTCTTTGTCGCCGTAGTGCTCTTTGACGAATTGATAGGTGTCGCCGTTGGTCCACCAATTGGCCAAGCGGCACTGGGTTTGGGGCCATTCCTGGTAAACTTCGGTGAAGGCGGTGCGCAATACCGCGATGTTGCCGCCGTGACCGTTGATGAAAAAGAATTTGCGGAAGCCTTGCTTAGCCAAAGAGCCCACGCAATCTTGCACCACGTGGGTCAGGGTAGCCGGTTTAAGGCTGATGGTGCCCGGAAACCCGGTGTGGTGTTCCGCCATGCCGAAGGGGATGGTTGGCCCCACCAACGCATCGAGGGTCTCGTGCAGCCCCCGGGCGATCGCCCCGGCGCAGACAAAATCGGTACCAATGATGCCGGTGGGGCCGTGCTGCTCGGTAGAGCCGATGGGCAACACGATGGCATCCTGGGTTTGCAGGTAGGTTTCCACCTCCGGCCAGGTCAGCAATTCCAATAGCATAGGCAAGGGTGTGCGTTTTTTCACCCTAGCACATGCTTTCCCGCTTGCTCGCGCCAGACACGCTCAGAGGAATCCAGTCAGGCGATCGTGCCCCCACCCGCCTCTTGCTGTGATTGACGCTCTTGCCTAGGGATGCTATGTTTTCTCTACGGGTCTATCAGGCTGCATTCTAGATTGCTAAAAGACAGGGTGTTACATCGTCGATCTGCTGCGTAATCCCTGATTGTCCTCCTTTCGTCTCTTACTCCTTGGCTTTCATAAGTTCAGTGAGTTTACTGAATCTTTTGTGTGACTTCCAAGCCGTATCTCAAATAAAAACCTCAAGACTACAGGTATACATGGCAAAAGCCGATCATATTTACGTTCACTTCACTAAGTTTGTGCATCACGGAATCGATTGTGGGGATGGAACAGTTATTCACTACGATGGCGAAAGGATCGTTCAAACTCCTGTAGCTACTTTTGGCGGTGGAAACCAACTTTTTGTGAAACGTTATGGACAGCATGATCCAAATGATGTCGTTATTCGAAGAGCTAAAAGCCGCGTAGGAGAAAGCAAAATACAGTCTTTTTTTTAACAACTGTGAACACTTTGCAACATGGTGTAAAACGGGATTGCCAGACAGTGAACAAGTCAGGAATGCGGGTGCAGCAGCAGGTGGTGCTTCTGGCAGTGGTGCAGCCGTAGCAGCAGGTCTTGGGGTTGTTGCTGCTACTGGCGCAGCAAAAGGCTTGAGCGGTCCCGGTATCATGTCTGGCCTTGCTACGGTAGGTAGAGTCGTCGGAGGTGGTTCTGTTGCTGGAGTTGGCGTATTAGGGGCTGCATCAGGACTTGTAACAAAAGTAGCTATGGATCAGGTATTGAAAGACGACGATAGTCTGCCGAGTGATGAACGCGAGGCTCGTGCAGTTGGCAGAAATATGACAACTGTTGGTGCTGTTGCTGGAACTGCTGGTGCGGTTGGTGCAATCGCAGCTAGTGGAAGTGTTGCTGGATTAAGTGCTGCTGGAATTACTTCTGGATTAGCTGCAGTGGGTGGAGTTGTTGGAGGCGGTATGGCTGCGGGAGTTGTCATTACAGCAGCAGCACCTGCAGCGGCGGCGGCAGCAGTTGGGTATGGTGCCTATAAGGTTTGGAAATGGCTTTCCAATTAAATGTTCAGATTTTGGCTTATGAAAGTAATCTTTTCTGATATGCTCATTTTAATTAAGAATGGGACTATAAAGAGTCAACATTGACTTTTGAACTCAGACCGAGAAAGGGTTGGAGGCTGGAAGAAGCTATATCAACCTCAAGTTGAATAACTATAACCGCTAGCATCCAGGAGTATCCATAGGCAGAGTCAATGCTTAGATATAGTCAATTTAATCAAAAGTGGCACGACCACGGTTGTTTTGATTGCCTTTACTCCCCTCTTCCCGGTTCCTGAGCCTGCCGAAGCAGGGAGAGGGGCTGGAGGTGAGGGCAAGATTGTCCCAAACACATTTGAAATGACTATATTTTCCAGCGCTTCAACCTCTTGAGTATTTTTACTCACTGCAAAAGTGACACGCTCCCCACAAGGACTAGCTAAGTCACCAGTGAAAGTTGATCGGTCTGTAGAGTTAAACTGTGAGAAATTGTACCTACTTCAGCCTTTACTTATCCTATGCAAATTACCCTAAACCTGGATGAATCTCTCCTTAATGAGGCTTTTCAACTTACCCACCTTACGACTCAAGAAGAGTTGGTGAATCTTGCTTTGACAGAATTTGTGCGATCGCGCCGCAAGAAAAACTTTCTTGATCTCGCGGGGCAAATCCAATTTACCGAGGATTTTGATCATAAGGCTTTGCGCGAGACTCGTCATGCTGTTGATTGATACGTCTGTTTGGATCAGCGTCTTTCGCGATCGCAGTGGTCAAGCTCGCCAGCAACTTGAAACCCTGATTGCCAAACGAGAAGTTTTACTCACTCGATTTACTCAGCTTGAACTGCTCCAAGGCAGCTTGAATGAGCAAGAATGGGATCTCCTTTCCACTTACCTCGAAACACAAGATTACGCTGAGCTTACAAATCAGTCTTGGCAAGCAGCAGCCCGTATCTACTTTGACCTACGCCGCCAAGGACTTACTGTTCGCAGCCCAATCGATTGCTGCATTGCTCAAGCAGCACTGGAAAACAATTTGATTCTGATTCACAATGATCGTGACTTTGAAGCCATTGCCCAAGTGCGCCCTCTTCAAAATCTTCGTTTTCAGCCTTAGATCCTCTAATCGTACTTAAAGGTTATTGGTGAGATAAGCCAGCTAACAAGTCGTTGGAGCCGACCGCCGAGAGGTTATCGGTGAGTTTCAGAGGTTATCTGCGGCGGCTCAACTTGGGTGTTATGTTGCCAGCGCCAGGGTCGTGAGTGGGCGAGGTTGTTGGTAGAGGGGCGCTGGCATCGGTGGGGATGGATGGGCGATCGGTGAGAGGGTTTGCACAACATATAGTCATTCCAATTGAGAATGAGACGTTTTTCCTCCCGAACAAAAGTCCGACAAAACCCAGTGCGGGAGCTTCGCCCCTGCGACCCAATTTTTTTGTCTCATCGTTACGCAAAACGACTATGCTTTCTCTGCAGTACGGGGATGGGTCAGGGGCACTGGTTGAAGGCGGATGGTGCCCGGAAACCTGGGGTAGTGTTCGCCGCGACCAAGGGAAGTGTCGGTTCCGCCGATGTGTGCCTTGCCTTGGGGCCGACAGGCCAACGGGGCCCCAGTCCCGGAAATTTGACCAAGGAGCCCCAAAATCTGGTTCAATGGGTTTTGCGCTTGTTCCTGCGCCGGAGCGATCGCCCCTATAATCTGTATCTTTGTCGCCGGTTTGTCCCATGGCTCTTCATTCTCCTAATTTTGACGGCCCCGATTTTGACTCCTCCAATCCAATTCGGATTGGTTCCCGGAAAAGCCAACTGGCTTTGGTACAAACCGAATGGGTGAAAGGCGAACTGGAACGGCATTGGGGCAGCCACTCGTTTGCGGTGGAAACCATGAGCACCCACGGCGACAACGTGCTGGATGTGGCTTTGGCCAAAATCGGCGACAAGGGGCTGTTCACCAAAGAACTCGAAGATGCCATGCTGGCGGGGCGGGTGGATTTGGCGGTACACAGCCTCAAGGATTTGCCCACCCGGCTGCCGGTGGGGTTGATGTTGGGGGCGGTCACGGAGCGGGAAGACCCGGCGGATGCTTTGGTGGTGGCCAGCCAACATCAAGACCGGGATTTGGCTACGTTGCCGGCCGGGGCGATCGTGGGTACGTCTTCGTTGCGGCGGTTGGCCCAACTGCGGCACCATTTTCCCCATCTGGCGTTTAAGGATGTGCGGGGCAACCTGAACACCCGGTTGGCCAAGCTGGATGCGGGGGAATACGATGCCCTGATTTTGGCGGCGGCCGGATTAACCCGATTGGGGATGGGCCATCGCATCCACCAACGCATTCCCGGCGAGATTTCCTACCATGCGGTGGGGCAGGGCGCTTTGGGCATCGAGTGCCGGAGCGACGACGATCGCATTTTGGCGGTGTTGGCGACGGTGGTGCATCAACCGACAACGTACCGGTGTTTGGCCGAGCGGGCCTTTTGCGAGAATTGGAAGGGGGTTGCCAAGTACCCATCGGCGTGCAGACCGAGTTGCAGGGTGATCGCCTAATGTGCGGGGGTTGGTGGCCTCGGTGGACGGGCAGCGGGTGGTCAAAGGCGAAGAAACGGGGCTGGCGAGCGAGTGGGGAAGCGCGTGGGGGTAGCCCTAGCCCAAACCCTGAAGGGTCAAGGGGCCCAAGCCATCCTGGATGAAATTACGGCCCAGGCGAGAAGCTAAACAAAGAGGAGTGAAAGCGGTGGCCCACACCTTTTTGATGGAGCCGGGGCGGTGGGTCCTGACAGGGCATTGGCTCGAACGGGGACAAACCCCCCAGCCGGTCAGCGGCAAATTGTTGGTGGGTTGGGGCGAAGAGAATTGGTTTAGCTTGGCCTCGAAGCTGTCGTTCCTGGGGGGCGATCGCCCTGAAATCACGCAGGCTCTGAAGGGACGGCTGGACTACGACGGTCGGCGGTTTAGTTTTCTGATTCAACACAGCGATTTGGGCAACGTGGAAGGGGAAGGCTGGGTGACGCCAGCGGCCCTGATTCAGCGGTATTGGGTCATCGACGATAAAAAAATGCGCACCGGGTTTGTGACGTGGCACCGCCACAGCGATCGCCAGTATTACCTATCGCAAGGCATGGTCTCGGGCTCTTTTTTGACCGCCACCCTCGAAGGCACCCTCCAACGGCAAGGGGCCTGAAGGTCTTGGATGGGGTTGTCCCCCAGGGCGTCGGCAGACCCTTATGTGTCCGGGCTTTCTGAACCGGGGAAAGAGCTGGGGGTAAAATCAAGCCCCAAAGCGGGTTGGCATCGAAGCAACAAGGGAGGCTGGCTCACTTTGCCCCTCCGTGTCAACCCAACCTCGTGGGTGTTGATGCTCTTGGCAAGCTGCCCACCTCACTGTGCCACCTCACTGCATCAGAGGGTTCCGTTCCCATGCACTCTGGCGGGGAGCAGGGGATGAGGGCGTATTGCCCCCGCTCCCTCGAGGAAAGCCCGACCCTACTTTGTCCATTCGGTGTGAAAAACCCCCGGCTTGTCCACCCGTTCGTAGGTGTGGGCCCCAAAATAATCCCGCTGGGCTTGGGTCAGGTTTTGGGGCAAATTCGCTTGGCGGTAGCTATCAAAATAGTCGAGGGAGGCGCTAAACGCCGGAATGGGCACCCCCATCTCCGCCGCCGACTTCACCACCAACCGCCAGGAAGCTTCTTTGCTCAGCACGCTCTGGGTGAAATCCGGATCGATCAGCAAATTGCTGAGGTCAGGATTGGTGCGGTAAGCATTTTTGATTTTGTCCAAGAAACCCGCTCGGATGATGCAGCCTCCCTTCCAAATGCGGGCAATTTCCGCCAAGTTCAGACCGTAGTTGTACTCCTTGGAAGCCCGCTTCAGCAACGCCATGCCCTGGGCATAGGAGCAAATTTTGGAGCAGTACAGGGCATCCCGCACGGCATCAATGAAAGCCTGTTTCTCGCCGTCGTACCGGCCGGTGCTGGTGCTGGGGAGAATGGCTGCCGCCGCCACCCGCTCCTCTTTGTAGGACGAAACCACCCGGGCCGTCACCGCCGCAATCATGGTGGGAATGGGCACCCCCAAATCAAAGGCGCTGTTCACCGTCCATTTGCCGGTACCTTTCTGACCCGCCGCGTCCAAAATTTTGTCCACCAGCGGGGCTCCGGTTTCCCCGTCTTTTTTGCCAAAGATGTCGGCGGTGATTTCAATCAGAAACGAAGACAATTCGGTCTCGTTCCAAGCCGTGAAGATGCTTTGCAGTTCGTCGGCGCTGAGGTTCAATCCCCGCCTCAACAGGTCGTAGGCTTCGGCAATGAGCTGCATGTCGCCATACTCGATGCCGTTATGCACCATTTTCACGTAGTGCCCGGCGCTGCCCCGCCCAATGTAAGTCACGCAGGGGCCGTCGTCCACCTGGGCCGAAATTTTGCGGGCGATGGCTTCGATTTCTTGGTAAGCACTGCTTTGGCCGCCGGGCATCAGGCTGGGGCCGTTGAGGGCTCCTTCTTCCCCGCCGCTCACACCCATGCCAATGAATTTCAGGTTTTGGCTTTCCAGAGCCACCGTGCGCCGTTCGGTATCGGGGAAGTGGGAATTGCCGCCATCAATAATGATGTCACCGGGTTCGAGGTGAGGCCGCAGTTCATCAATTACCGCATCCACCGGGCTGCCGGCCTTGACCATGATCAAAATGCGGCGAGGCCGGGCCAACGCGGCCACAAAGTCGGGAATGTTGTAGGCGGCGGTGACGTTTTTGCCGGCGGCGCGTCCTTCCACAAACTTGTCGGTTTTGTCGCGGCTGCGGTTGTAAACGGCGATCGGAAATCCGTTCCGCTCGATGTTGAGGGCCAAATTTTCCCCCATGACGGCCAAACCAATCAACCCAATGGTGCTTTGCTGGGCGCTCTGCTCGGTCATGTTGCTTCCCCTTTCGGTACGGCGTTGGGTCTGTGGGGCCCATCGTAGCGGTTGGGGGGAAGGCCCCCCCCGGAATTCCAGATTTTCTTTCGGGGTTTAGGCCACCATCGAACCAACGACCGCTTTCATCAGATCGTGCATATCCACCAAGCTCAGGGTGCCGTTGGCGTCCACCACAATCGGATCGTAGGTGTGGGGAGCCAAACGATCGATCGCTTGGCGAGCGGCTTCCATAATGGGGGTGGCTGCGGGCAGCACCAAGGCTTCGGGTTTTAGGTAGTCCACCATGACTTGCACGGCGCGTTTTGGATACACTTCGGTGTTGTAGCCCTTGGCCATGTGGTTCACGAAGGAGGATCGCGACAACATCCCGTACAGGCGATCGCTTTGGTAAACCATGACCCCAGGGGTGGTGAGGTTTTGCTCGAAGCCGGCCGCTACTTCCCGGCATTGGGTTGCTGCTTCGACGCGGTAATCGTGGGCAGGCAAGTCGGACAGGGTTAAGCCGGTCATAATTTTGGGTGAGTTTGTTCCAACACTTAGCAGGCTACCGTAGTCTGTTCCCCCTTCGGTAATGATGTGGTTAAGATGTGGCAACTTGGGGCGGATGCCAGATCAAGGTTCGGGGGTGGGGGGCGGTACCGTGCACCATCAGCCAGGAACCGCCGGGGAGGTGTTCGCTGCGGGTACCGGCCGGGGCGTGGAGGAGGGCGATCGCCCCAGGATGTGTTGGCAAGTGGGACTCCGGCCGGTATGGGTCTGCAAAAAGTTCCGTAGGACGCGCCGTTGGAGGGGTTGGGGTTGGGTTTGGAGGTCGGCGCAGTGGAGGGGTTGACCGGGCTGCCAAAGTTTGGCGGCGAGGGCGTTCAAATAGGTGTTGTCGTCGTGCCACAGGTCGGCGGTCTGGCCGATCCGGGTTTCCAGTTGGGGATTGAAGTGCTGCCGTAGGTAGGGGATTACCCGGTGGCGCAGGCGGTTGCGGCGGTGGGCAAGGTGTTGGTTGGTGGGGTCTACCCAAACGGGCAGCCGGTGTTGACGGCAGAGGGCGGCGGTCTCCTGACGGCTAAAGTCCAACAGGGGTCGGATCAACCAGCGATCGCCCAGGGGTCTTTGGGGAACGATGGCCCGCAAACCGCCGGGACTGGCCCCGCGCAACAATTGCAACAGGAAGGTTTCGACGCGATCGCTGCGGGTGTGGGCGGTGAGAATGTGGGAGCAGTCTTGGGCTTGGGCCATCGCCAGCAGGGTGTCGTAACGCCATTTACGGGCGGCGGCTTCGTTGCCAGGGGGGCGATCGGCGGCTTCGAGCATGAAGGGGTAGCCCCATTGGGTGGCCAGGCGAGCCAGATGGTCGGCACAGGCATCGGCATCGGGGCGCCAGCGGTGGTTGCAGTGGGCCCACACGATCGCCCATTGCCAGCGGGGTTGATGCCAACGCAACAATTGGGCCAAGCTCAGGGAGTCTTGACCGCCGGAGAGGGCCAACAAAAGACGGGCCTTGCCCGGCAATCGTTGGCTTTGCCGCAACCAACGCCCAAATTTGGCGCGGGGGCCTTTCATCCCGTACCCTAGATGGTCACAAGCCTGCAAGCCATCTTAGCGCCTCCACGGGGAACCAAGAGTTATGACCAAACGCAAATCGGGGAAACCATCTGGGTGGTGGCTGGGGGGAGTCCTCGCTACCCTGGCTGCCGGGGTGGGAGCGGTCGCCTACTGGTGGTTGGCGATCCGATGGCCGTTGTCCGGTTTGGCGGGGGCGGCCCAGGCGGTGCCCCAAGAGGCGACGGTGGTAGTGGCCCTACGCACCGATGGGGGCCTCTGGCAGCCGTTGACCCAGTTTGGCACGCCCGAATCTCGGCAGTTGCTGGCCAAGGCGATCGCCGATTGGCCGGGGCAGGCCCTATGGCAAAGGGGCAGCATTGATTTTCAGCAGGATATTCAACCCTGGATTGGCGATGGGGCTTTGGCGGCGTTGGTGCCCCTCCGACCTGATGAACCGCCGGCGACCCTGGCGATCGCCCCGGTGCAAAACCGCGAACGCGCCGAGGTGTTTTTGGCGAAATACCGCAACGCTTTGACCCAACAAGGGGCCCAATTCACCGAGAAAACCTACGGCCGCCAGGTGTACTACGAGTCCCCTACCCGTCGCCCCAACCAACGCCTGGTGACCGCTTTGATGGATGGGCGGCTGGCGGTATTGACCACCGATCCGGCCCTGCTGCACCGGACGATCGAAACCTACCGGCGGCGATCGCCCGCGTTGGCGACCAAACCGGCGTTTGCGGAAGCGTTGGCCCGGGCACAGGGTTTGCCGCCGCGGGAATCCCTGGCCTGGTTGTACGTGGATGGTGCGGTTGGTCTGGACTTTTTGGGGCCGGCCCAAGCCCTGGGGGATTCGTTGTTGACCAGCCCCACGGCCCCTTTGGCTTCCCTGTCCCTGGCGGCGGGTTTTCAAAAAGAAGGGTTGCGGTTTCGGGTCGAACGGGTCGCCATGGCCCCCGGCGCGGCGATCGTCACCACCCGGAAGCCCTTGCTCGATCGCCTCCCGGCCGAGACCCTGGCGGTCGTGTCCGGCATCAACCTCCGCCAAAGTTGGGAAACCCTCAAAACCCGGGCCAAGGCCAACCCCGTTTCCGAAACCACCCTCAGCCAGTGGCGGGAGGCCCTGGCCCAAGTCGACATCGATCTGGAAAAGAAGTGATGGGCTGGCTGACCGAAGATTTTGCGATCGCTGCTGTGCCCACCACCGCCGGGGCATTGCGCAGCTCGGGATTTGGTCTGGTGTTGTTGGCCCGTACCACCGTGGCGGATTTGCCCCGCCAGTTTCTGAGCAAGTTGGATCGATGGGCCCGTTCGTCGCCGGGGGGCCCGATCCCCGACGGCCTGGAAATCCGTGCCGAAACCCTTGCCCAAACCGAAGTGACCGCCTGGACGGTGCGATCGCAATCCATGACCACCCGTTTGGCAACCCAGGGATTTCTAACCCAAGATGTGTTGTTTTGGGCAGCGGGAGACCTGATCACAAGCCTGCTGCCGGCACCGAGCACCGCGCTTGCCCAGAGCCCAACTTTTCGTCGGCTCACGGCGGGGCTCCCCACCACCAACGGCGGGTATTTCTACTGGCATGTAGGAGCTTCTCTGCCAATTTTGGATCGGCTACTGCCCAGCGAATTGAAAAGCACGCCGGCTTACACCCAAGGGCGTGTTTTGCTGGATGCGGTGCGAGGGCTGGCGGCTACCACCACCAACCTGGACGATCGCACCGTGCGCCTTGATATCTTGTTGTCTTTGAAGCCCACACCGGTGGAGTGAAGTTTACAGCAACTGGCTGTCACAAAGATTTAAGGTTGTGCGCCGCGATCGGTCAGCCAGGCTTCCAAGTCGGCGGGGCTTTGCCAATCCAACAGGGCTTCCCCCAAATCCTCCAGCTCGGTCAGGGAGAGGCGGGCAATGGCCCCTTGATAGCTGGCGGGCAAGTTTCCACAACGCCGGGTCAGCAGCCGCCACACCAATTGCGCTTCTCCTTCTTGCTTACCTGCCTGCCGGCCTCGATGGATGCCCTTTTCCATCCCCTCCGCCAATATCTTTTGGTACGTTACCGATTCCCTCATCCCATCCCTCCGCAAAATTCCCTCGATCGCATTATCCCCCATCACCAATCCCGCCAAAATGTAGGTGGATGTGGCAACCTCCCCCCGCATCTTCCCGTCCGGCAATCCCGCGATCGCCGCTGCCACTTCCCGCAACAGGCTGGTCTTTTCCCCCTGACCTGCCAAAATCGCCAAGGGCAACGTCCCTACCCGTCCCAACAATTCCTGGGGTTCCCGCTCCCACAGCCGCACCACTTCGTACCGATGCTCCGTGTTTTCCTCGCAAAACCGATTCGCGAATACTTGAGCAGAAGTGGTTGGTCGCAAATACAACACCATCTGGCGAATGGCTGTGTCTGGAAATTTGCGCCGTAGCCGCAACCAGTAATCCAGCATCCGCAAGGGCATGTCTCCATCGGGCTGGGTCTGAAACTCCAGATGCAACAACAGGTTTGCCCCCCGCAGCAGCACCAACGAATCCGCCCGAATGGGGTCGAGGGCCAGTTCCTGGGGAGACACTTCTACCAAAGGTTGAGGCTTGCCCAACAACCAAGCCGCCATATCCTCGGGGTAAGTGGCAGCTAAGTATTTGCACGTGTTGTCAAACATCGGCTCGTGTTATGCCGCTTAGCCCCCAACCGTTTGGGTCAAGGGGCCGGCGATCGCCTCCCATTCCCCCTTCGGCAAACATTCTTTGAGGGCACGATAGGCGGCCCGCAAGGTACCCGGCTCGACCCCCAGGGTAATTTCTTGCCAATAGGCGATCGCCTCGGAAGGGGGCAACCCGGGCAACACAAAGGTTAGATCTTCCACAAGGGTTTCCCGATCGCGGCTGAGGTAGGCTGTAGCCCGGATGGCGGCCAAGGCTCCATCGCTAGAATGGGGCCACAGGTGTTCCCGTTGCAGGGCTTCCAGGTCTTGGAGATGGGCAAGGGCCGCTACCATCCAAGCCGGGTATTCTTTGGCCCAATTCTCAATCCGGGCAAAGCGATCGCCCAATTCCCGTCCGACCAGAGCCAATTCTTGTGCCCGGTCAGCCGCCTCGGTTTCGCCATAGAGGGGCACCACCAAAGTTCGCTGGAAATCCGTCCATCTTCCCCAAAATCGACGAATGAGGCGATCCAGGTGGCGAGGGGATGTGTGGGGCTGTTTGCCCACAGCCATGGCCAATTCACAGAGCCGGTAGCGCAGGGCCGCATGGGCAAATCGATACAAATCGAGGCGGGTCATCGTACGGGGTTGGCAGAGGTATTGCCCCCAAGATAGCGCGTGGGCTTGCAGCGCGCGCAGGTAAGCCCAACCTTGCAAACGAGATGGCTGCTGTCGGTAGCGACGCAACACCCAGCGCAACCGTCGCCGTCCCTTAACCGTCCATCGACGTCCCCAGCGCCGCATCACGGGTGGATCGACAAACGCCAAAAAGGAAATCAGCATGGCCATGTTGAAGTGCCATACCGACTCGCTCAACAAGATGCAAATGCCGAAATGCATGGTGGCGATCGCCATCAACACCCAAGGACGAAAAGTTTTGAACCACACCAACAACGGAAACCCCATTTCTGTCGCCAGGGCGCTGTAGGTGGAAAACACACTAAACGGGATGTTCTGAAACAGCGCCACATCCGGGAATCGAAACCAGCGATCGGACAACGTGACGTAGTAAATCGCCAGACCGTTGCGCCACATGATGTCGTCGTTCCATTTTGCCGGAGCCGAAAACAAGTACACAAACGCGATCGAAACCTGCATCAGACGCATCGGCCACACCGGAGCCACCTCCGACCAAGGTTGTTTGTGCTTGTGCGCCCACCAACGATCCCAAGAGTAGCTGCGGCCCAGGGGCGCAAAACAGCCGAAGAACAACAGCAACTTCACAATTTGATCCTGGCCGTTCACCAACATCAAACTGCGATGCAACAGCGAAGCCCACACCGCAAACAGCACCACTGTGGCGATTCGGGTTTGAAGTCCCAACGTAAAGGCGATCGCACTGACCACGCCTACCCCGAAGACCGCCCAAGACCACAGCGGAGTGGGCGACCAGGCCAACACCGAGGCGATCGCCGCATCGGCAAAACCGTTCATGGATTGGATGTAGGCCGTCAGGGGGAAATAACCGTTGGGGCCGTAAAACTGCTGCCAGTTGGGGATGCTGCACACCAACATTTGCAGCACAAACAACCCCAAGGCAATCCGCATTGCTCCCAAGGAATGGGTGCCCCCCTCCGCAAACCAAAACCGCTCCCAGCGTTGGCGGCCCCACCCCCACAACCGTTGCCCTTGAGTTACTGCCCTTACGAACATGGAAACTCTCCCATGCGCCCGTTCACCCGCATTTCATCGCTCAGGGATTGCCCCTGGGCCCGCGCTTCTGCCGGTGATAGGATGTTGCGGCTCAGTAAGTCTACCCTCACCTTTTGGGTATCGGCTCGGCAAAAGGAACGGGCAAATGCCTGCCGCAACGGTTCGTTGCTGTAAATGTTCAGCTCTAGCTTCTGGTTACGGAAATCAAAAAGGTTGCGCTCCCAAAAGGTACGTTGGGGGTACGCCGGCCGCACCACCATTTCGTTGCCGGCGGCGTCGATGCCCACAAATTCCATCCGCCAATTGAAGCGGTCGACCGGCGCAAACATCCGCCATTTGCCCGTCAAACCGGCCAGCCAAGCCGCTCGATGCCCCAACCACAAAACCCGATTCACCGTCGCCGCCACCTGGTTGTACACCGTAACCCCTTCCTGCAAAGGGAGATAGGTGAGAGGCATTTCGATATTGGGGGCAATTTGCACCCACAACACCCAGAGGATAAACAGCGACAAGAAAGCCTTCTTTGCCTTGGACATATGCCGGAATTTCCTCGACGCTATAGGCTTCCCCCTTAAAAATCAAAAGCCTTGGTAATGCCTAATCTTCACAGTTAAGGTTTTCAGATGATGGCACTGAAGTATCGGTAGATATCACTTCAATGCTGCCCAAGAACGAGCCCACGCGAATACATCGTCGTTCGGCAGTGCGAGGCTCGGTACGCAGCACGACAATCGTATTGGTCAAGCTGCGAAAGTTCCCCTTGTCGTCAAAACGCCAGCCTCGAACCAGATAAGGTGGGGTGTTCCCAGCATCATTGATCTCCGGCGGTGGATTTCCTGTAGCAGGATATCCTGTCGAAATACCCTTCATGCGGATATCTCGTGAAAGCTGCCGTTCCCAAATCAGAGTATTCCAATTGATCAGAGCCCCTTCTGGATTTTGCCGATGTACAGCAATCCGAACTGCACCAGTTGAGGGATTCTCCGAGAAGCTTACCTGGTATCGAGTTTGAATACGCTTGGCTTGGCTTTGAGCCTCTTTTACGGCGTTAAAAACTTCGCGCTGAGCGGCGTTTAGTCGCTGATTTCGAGAAAAAGTAAACCATCCGGGTACAGCTACTGCTGCCAACAAACCAATGATGATCATTACGACCAACACTTCAACAATGGTAAAGCCCTTCTGAAGCGGCTGATTGAGACGACTGACTAGAAACACTCGAAGTTTACTATTCAACATTGAGTACCCCCCGGCCAAAAGCCCGAACGTTTTGGGTAATGAAAAAGCTTTCTTCGACCTTCTTTGGCAATCGATCTTCTCGCGCACCCCCGACCACCCGTGCCCAAGCATTGCCCCGCAGGTACACCCGCACCGCATTGCGGCTAGAATTCACGCACACATAAAAGCTGCTGAGTCCGCTGGTGCTGACAAAGGTCGAAGGTACCCGCTGCGCGTACTCGGAACGCAAAGGATTGGTGAAAAGATTGGGGTCGGAGTTGCCAACGCCAATACCCGGATCATCGCAGTCAGGATTGCCCTGAACAGCACCGGCATTGTTGCCTGCAGGGGCTAACTGGTTGGGACGAATGCCAATTTCAAACACATCATCCCCCGATCCAGTGGTTGGGTTGAGGGTCGGAGCTGTACCGTCATCGTGTACCGCATCGTAGGGGATATCATCTATATAGTCAGCCAAAACTTGGTAAGGATTGGTGTTTAGGTTGTAGGTCGGGGTAAATCGTCGCCACTGGTTCAACCGCTGCCCCAAAGTACCAAAGGTAGCTGCAATCGTGGATGTGGGCGACACAAAACCTTGATCGGGTCGTACAGTGTAAATGGCAGAATCTCGCAAATCCGCATAGAGTGCCGATTGAATTGGAGTGGTCAACGCAGCTACTGCCACGTTTGTCCCGTTTCGATCCACCCGCTGCCCTAGAGCGATCGGACAATCTGTAGCATTTGTGAACGCTGTGGGGGAAGGATCCTCGGCGCAAGACCAAGGGATACCACCTTTTAGCTCCCAACGCAAAAGTCGTGCTGTACGAACCGGTACGGCACTGGTTTGACCGCGGGAGATATAGTAAGCCACCAAGGAGTAGGCAAATTTATCAGTACCACGAGCCCGGAAACGATTGGGGTCAGGGTCATCATCGCAAGCACTGGGGCTTACATACTCTAAGCAACCAGCCCGCCGTGAATCGGTGGTGCTGATTTCCTCATTGGCATCGTACACCTGTCGCTTCCAAAACACCAAAACCGGAACACAGCGCCTGTCTGCAGGAGAAGCCGTAGGCCCTGGACAAATCTCATCAGATGTTGGGTTGGTAACGTGGGGCAACTGATCGCGAATCCCCGGCGGGGTTTGAGTCGAATCCCGTTCGATGCCATCGGCGTTGTAGATGTACACCGCTTCCTGCAAGTCGTCGGCAATGAAGTTGAGCGCCGCCTGCAACTCTTCTTGGGTCGCCACCTTTGCCTCTTCCCGACGTGATGCGTCTAGGAACCGCACCAACACAAACAACAGCGAACTGATAATCAGCGAACCAATCAGCAGCGCCACCAATAACTCAATCAGGGTAAACCCAGTTGTGCTTTGGTTGGCAGCGACAGGCTTCCGCCCGAGCCGAAACAGCCTTGGCCAAGATTTCATCACCGGCACCTCCCTACTGGTTCAAGTTTTGCTGCAATTCTCGGAAATTGCCGGTGCTCAAAAACACTTGAGCCGTTTGCACCGCCAACGGGCACTGCTTGTTGGGCAATCCCCCCTGCAAGGCAATGTTTTTGCTGCTGCTAAAGTTCGTGGAGCATTCCGATGCATTGTTGCTGAGCACCGTCGCCGCCGTATTTGCCGTGGTGAGGATGGGCCCGCCCGCTCCCCCAAAGGCATCGGCCCGATACACCCGCACTGCTAGGGTAAACCCACCCCGTTCCAGAGAGGTACGCGCCGCAGTCAGCTCCGTCGCCGACTTGGGAAAGTTCGCCGCTTCCAGCACCTTGGGCGGGCCAGGGTCTTCTACGAAGGATGAACGCATCGGTTGAATGACCAAGTCGTTCGGGTCGTTGAAACTAAAACCATTGCCGTTGGTATCGACCCGAATCCCCTGTACCGCGGCTTGGAAGTTGGCGTCGTTCAGTTGCGCCGCTGTGATGGGGGTCAGCCCCGAAAATCCACCCGTGGCCGTCAGGTCAAACCGGATCGCTGGCGGGAAGCCGGCTGTATCCAAAATGCCGCTGCGCACCCCATCAATGTAACTGCGGGCGGCCTGGTTGGCCAAATCAATGCGGCGGGCCTGCACCCGCACCCCCACCGAAATCGCCGCTGCCGTCGCCAAAGCCACAAAAATAATGCCGGTGACCACCACCGCCAACAACGATTCCACCAAAGAAAAACCCGCGTCGGGATGATTTTGGGTCGGGAGGGGCTTTGCCTGAAGCAACCACCGCCACAAAAGCCCGTGTTCTGTTGTTTGTTGGTGCCGTGACATTGCCCGTTCCCTCGCTAATCCCCTGATTCTGTCAAAACCAACCTGCGCAAATCGCCGATTTCTATTTAGAGTGTTCCCCCCAGTTGGGGGGAATATAGCACCTCATCTCCAGGTTTTCTAGTTGTAAAGAATGGGTGTGGGCACCCCAATCGTGTTGCAATCCGTGGGCGATCGCCCCCTGCCAAGGCCGGTACTGTGTAATTGGTCGGACGAGTCCCCACCAGACGCGGCTTGCCAACGTTCACGCCGTCCGCCACCGTGTTGTTGGTGGTGGGGCTGGCCGGAGCCAGCGAGCACAACAACGCCTTCGTCCAGCGATCGTCCCGGTTGGTTTCCCGGAAGAATTCGTTGGGACTGGGCAGAGCTTCGGTAAACCGTTGGGCAAATAAGTCCGGCTGTTGGGTCAGCAAGCCCACGTCAAACCCATAGGCGCGACCGGGACGGGTGTAGAAGGGCAAGTTGGCGTTGTTTTGATACGCCTTGTTGTACCCACTAAACCGGTTGTATCGGTTGTTGCGGTTGGAGGTGAAGGGCTGGTTCCCCAACGGTGCAGCCGGGTTCACAAACAGGGTTTGCATGTCCACCGCCACCGCCACTGCGGGTGGAGGCGGAGTCGCGGCACCGGCATTGAATGGAGCCGTCGCCGACAACGGGGCCGAAGCATAGCTGCTGCGACCGGTTTGGATAAACCCACCGAAGATGCGAGGGGTAAGCCCGCTCCAGTTGCCCAAGAACCGAACAAAGTTCCCCAACCCACCACCGGCTTCCGAACCGCCCGTGGTGTTTACATTGGCATTTGCGCCAAATCCTGTCTGCGGCTCGCTGGTAGATGTTACGGAGGTGCGGTAGGGGATGCCAGAGCGCGAAGGAGATGCCCCCGCCACAAAGTAGATGTTGATTTGGGGGTTGTCCAAGGGAGATTCCACGCGGCTGGCCCGCTCTTGCCACTGCCCGCTGGTGCCCGAAGGCGTACCGCCCAATGTCCCGCTCTGTTGGAACTCATCGGTGTTGGTGTTGTTGCCCCCAGGATTGTTAACCTGCAGCACCGGCAACAATACAGGCTGATCGGTGGTGGTGATCGCCGCCAAGATCATGTTGTTGTCGTTGATGACTGTGTTGAAGTTAAGCAGGCGAACGCTGCGCAACGAAACAACCGAAGGCCGGTGCGCCGTGAGGGTAACATCGGTGAGCTCGATTGTCGGCTGCGGCACGGTCAACGTTCCACCGTTGCCAATCAGATTCCCCATCACCACGGAGGGATCCTGCAACGTGCCGTCAATCGTCAGGTTGCCGTCTACCAGCCAGAAAACGTTGTTTGGGTCTACCCCATCCAACTGCATCCGGAACTGCCGAAGGGTGAGCCCGCCGGTCTTGCGAATCACAAACACCGGACTGGGGCCCCGGCGGTTGCCCTGGGCATCCCGGTTCTCCCGCAACACCAAACGGGTGGCGTTGTTTGCATTCGCCGGCAGGGTCATATCCGGCAAGGGATTGGGCAGAGCGTCCAGATTGATGTAGTTGATGCGGTTGTCCGCATAGGTGTTTTGGGCGGTGTAGGTTACCAGCAAATCCTGACCGTCGGTGCCAAGCTGGGGAGCGGTGCCGCTGGTGGGGCTGAGGGTGAAACCGTTGGAAGTGGCCGTCACCAAGCTTGTGCGGAACTGGGTAATGACCGGCAACTGGGTATTGCAACCTTGGGTGTTGTAATCCGCCGATCCTTCCATGTGGTACCGCAAAGAACCTTGATTGTTCGAGCGGCACACCGAAAAAGCCGAAGCCGGTCGGGTACCGCTTTGCCCAGTGCCGGAGTTGTTGTCGCTTGGATACATTGGGTTGAACGGCAAGTTCAAGTTCGCCAAAGACCCAGCAGTGGTGGTACCAAAAGCGTAGGTCGCCGTTTCGCAGTAGGCATCGACTTGACCGGTGGTGGGGTTGACGCACACCGTATCGGGCAGCAAAATCCGCACTGGGGCGTGGTTCTGATTTCCCCGGTTGTCGCTGCCGCCGCCAACCGTAAAGCTGTGGCTGTACAGCATCGGGTTCCGATCGCGCCGTACCGAAATGTTCGTTTCTTCCCCATAGAAGTTGGTGTCACTGGTCTGGGTTCGGAACCAGAGCGATCGCGCCACGTTGTTGTCGGTACCGCTCTCATCGTCCATGGCGGGCACCGCCGGCGAAACCCGCCGCCAGTTGTTCTGCAGACGAGCGTTCGGGCCCGGATAGGGCAGCACGTCCGGCATCCGTTCCCGCGGATCGCGATCGCCATCCAGTGGGCTCGGAACTGCCGGCGGCGGCGGTGGGTTTTGGTCGCCGATCCAAGGCACGCGGCGATCGCGCCACCATTGCCCAAACCCCGGCGTCAAGGTTTGATTCCCGCCATCGGCATTGGCCCCTTGAACCTGGAACGGATTAAACATTCCATCTTGTCCGTTGGCGGCCCCAGCCGCCCCAGAGTTAGCGGGTGTCACGGGATCTTGCTGGTTCACGATATCCAGCGGCGCTCCCGAGTTGTTGAGGGTGCCGCCAAGACGAATCTCGTTGGTGGTGTTTGGTGGGGTTGGAGCGGTAGGAGGGGTTGGCGTCGGGGATTCCGGCAACTTCCATGTCGAGTCCATGGTGTTGCCATTGGTCGGGAAAGGATAGGCTGCCCCCAAAGCGGTACGGGGCAACAGAGCCGAAACGCCTTTCCAACGGGCCACCGGCAGGCGGTTGGGCAGGGCCGCAAACACATCCAAGCCCGGAGGCTTGGGTGAAAGGCGGCGGCGCTGCCGGTGGTGGTGGCGGCGACGGCGGTTGTGATGCGGGAGATGGTGCAGTAGACGGTGCAGATGGTGTCTTGGCTGGCTGCTTACCAGGGAGGAACACCATCTCGGATCGTAGTGCAGCGCCTCGCCTGTGTGATAATTGATGTAGTATACTTTCACGCAGCAAGCTGTCAGATACTTTCCCTCCCTCACTTGTCATCGCATGGTGATAGTATGCATTAATGCTTTTTGCTGTGTCATCCAGTTCTTTGCGCGACATTTTCTGTACTTGTTGCGCAGCCTGCTCATACATGCTTGAGTATTCATCAGGTGACATTTTTGCCACGTTGGTATATATATCCTTGATTGTTGGTGTT